>DALYUA010000268.1:0-4984 GCA_031993245.1 Buttiauxella sp.
CTATCGGCACGATAAGCTGTTTATTATTTTTCTCGTTACGTTTAACCGCACCGGTTTTCACCGCGGCTTCTTGCGGACCGGTAATTTGCACCCCGCTGAAATTTGGCTCAATTCCCTCTGAAAAATCGAGAGTCAGGGCCTGTGGCGCTGCCGTTACCGCTGCATTTGCAGCCGGGTATTGTGTTGTAAGGTGCGCGTGTGCAAACACAGCAGGAGAAACAGAGAGCGCAGCAAAAAACGCCGTCGCGGTCAGGATACGCGGGAGGGTGAAGGCCATATCAATTATTCCTTTTTATTATGTGAGACGGCAAAAGGATAACCCCGGGCGTCGGCCAAGTCGAATTGAGAGCGACTATCAATGCATGTAAAAACTTGTCTTCGCGTTCATCACGCAGTACCTTCTGCCAGGACAAAGACGGAGGACAACATGAACTACAATCTCGCCGATTTACCCCTGGATGAAATGGACAAGGTGAATGTCGATCTCGCCGCCGCAGGCGTGGCCTTTAAAGAACGCTATAACATGCCCGTGATCGCTGAAGTCGTGGAGCGCGAACAGCCAGAAAACCTGCGTAACTGGTTCCGGGAAAGGTTAATCGCTCACCGTTTAGCTTCTGTCACTCTTTCCCGCCTGCCCTATGAGCCAAAGATGAAATAATTTTTTCATCAGGCATTTTTACAAAAGTGGCGCCAGGCTTTTTCCTCTTCAGGAAGCTGCTGTTACCCTCCGTATTTCCATCATTGCTGACACTGTGAGCAAGAGGTAGCAATCGGCTTTATGCACCGTAGCCTGCTGGGATAGCCCTGAGCAACCGGCGGTAAGAGCCGACTACGACGAACTACTAACCATTGACCAACGTGTTGAGAAATTGAGAAAGGTTGGCATGGTGAGGTCATTCCTTTACGCTAACGTTTTGAGTATGCGTTCGAAGGCAAATCTGGAGTCATTATGCTGCGCGTTATAGATACGGAAACCTGCGGGCTGCAGGGAGGCGTGGTGGAAGTTGCGTCTGTTGATATTGAAGGCGGAAAAATCATCAATCCGATGAGCGACCTGGTACGCCCGGACCGTCCAATCAGCCATCAGGCCATGGCTATTCACAAAATAACTGAAGATATGGTGGCCGATAAGCCCTGGATTGAAGAGATTATTCCGCGCTACCACGGCAGCCCCTATTATGTCGCACACAACGCCAGCTTCGATAGCCGCATGCTGCCAGATATGCCCGGCGAGTGGATTTGTACCGTGAAACTGGCCCGCCGTTTATGGCCGGGCATCAAATACAGCAATATGGGGTTGTATAAGTCCCTGAAGCTCGACGTCGAAACGCCAGCAGATTTGCACCACCACCGCGCCCTCTTCGACTGCTATATTACCGCCGCCCTTTTGATTCGCATTATGGATGAATCAGGCTGGACGCCGGACCAGATGGTGACCATTACCGGACGTCCTGCTCTGGTCAGCACCATGATGTTTGGTAAATATCGCGGTAAAAAGATCGAAGAGATAGCGCAGGACGATCCGGGCTACCTGCGCTGGATGTTAAATAACATCAAGGAACTCACGCCGGATCTGCGTATGACCTTAAGGCACTATCTGGAAAGCTGATAACGCGCTACCCCGTTCGCCCTGGTAACGTCCCCTGCGCCAGGGCAATCAAAAAGGCATACTCCAGCGATACGCCTTCATAAGATTTAAAGCGCCCCGATTTCCCGCCGTGCCCGGAATCCATATCGGTACACAGCAGCAGCAGGTTGTCATCCCGTTTCTTGTCACGCAGTTTTGCCACCCACTTTGCAGGTTCCCAGTATTGCACCTGTGAATCATGCAGTCCCGTAGTTACCAGCATATGCGGGTAGACTTGCTCAGCAACCCGATCGTAGGGACTGTATTGCTTCATATAGAAATAATACTCCTCGTTCTGAGGATTCCCCCACTCTTCGAACTCCCCGGTGGTGAGCGGAATAGATTCGTCGAGCATGGTTGTGACCACATCAACAAAGGGCACCTGCGCCACGACCCCATGGAACAATTCAGGACGCATATTAATCACGGCGCCCATCAGCATACCGCCTGCGCTGCCTCCCATACCGTAGAGAAGATTTGGATCGCCGTAGCCTTGTTTCAGAAGCGCATCGCAGACATCGAGGTAGTCGTTGAAGGTGTTCATCTTTTTGAGATATTTGCCATCTTCATACCACTGCTGTCCCAGCTCACCTCCACCACGTACATGGGCGATGGCAAAGACAAATCCTCTGTCTAACAGGCTAAGACGGCTGCTGCTGAAGTCTGCATCCATGCTGCTGCCGTAGGAGCCGTAGCCGTAAACCAGCAAAGGATTTTTTCCGCGCTGGAAATGTTTGCGATGATAAACCAGCGAAACCGGCACCTGCACCCCATCGCGCGCGGTCACCCAAAGGTGCTCGCTACGGTAGTTACCGGCATCAAACCCGGACACTTCCGTTTGCTTAATAACCCGGCGTTCACCGGTATTCATATCCAGCTCAAACAGCGTATCCGGCGTGGTCATGGATGAGTAGCCGTAACGCAGCCGCGAAGACTCAGGCTCCGGGTTGTACCCAAGCCAGGTGACATAAGCCGGATCGTCGAATGCAATCCCCGTCACCTCGCGCGTTTTACGGTTAATTTGCCGCAGGCTGGTCAGGCCGCGCTGACGCTCTTCAACCACCAGCCAGTCGGTAAACAGCGTAAAGCCTTCAAGCATAATATGTTCACGCGGCGGGATAAGCACTTCCCACTGCTTTTCATCGCGGACTTTACTGCGATACAGGCCAAAGTTTTTGCCTTCGCGGTTAGAGCGGATGTAGAAATTGTGCTGATAGTGATCGAGCGTATATTCGTGATCTTTGCGACGCGGCGCAAAGCGTTGCGGCTCCGCATCCAGTAATTCCGCGTCCAGCAACAGCACCTCGCTGGTCGTCGCGCTGCCGAGGTGGATCAGAATAAAGTGCCGCGAAGTCGTTCCATGCACGCTGACGTAAAACGTATCGTCTTTCTCTTCGTAGACTAAATGATCGTCGGTTGAGGGATGACCCACGGTATGCCGCCACACCTGGTAAGGCAGCAGCGTTTTTGGATGCTTGCGCACGTAGTAAAGCGTGGAGGAATCGTTCGCCCAGACAAAACTGGTGGAGACGTTGCTGAGCACCTCCGGATACCAGTTACCGGTTTCAAGGTTGCGAAAGCGCAGCCCGTACTGTCGGCGTGACAGATAATCTTCTGCCAGCGCCATAATCGTATTGTCCAGCGTTATCGCCATCCCGCCCATGGTGTAAAACTCACTGTGGGCCGCACGTCGGTTAGCATCGAGCAAGGTATCCCACTCGTCCCATTCCGAAAGAACCGCCGACTGGCGCTGATAGATGGCGTATTCATTGCCCGCCTCATACACCTGTCTGTAGCGATAGCCGTTTTGCGTATAAGGGGCAGAAACGTCGTGCTGAGGAACGCGATCGACCATCTCTTTGAGTAGACGCTCCTGGAGCGCCTGCTGAGTTGCCATCACCTGCTGCCCGTAGTCGTTCTCTTCGTGCAGATAATTGAGCACATCCGGGTTCTCGCGATCGTCGTCACGCAGCCAGTAATAGTTGTCGATTCTTGTGTCACCATGCTGTTGCAGGGTGTGGGGGATCTTTTGCGCTTTTGGTGGCATGTCGTTATTCATTTTTAGTTAACACCCTGTAAGGGTGGCAAATTCAGACAGGCTTGCAAGCGAAACGTGGATTTTTGAGGAAAATGCCGGGGTTAACCCGGCAGGCTTAGCTTCTGCTGTTTGAGGTCCTGCTCGATGCCTTCACGCACATCCTGCGGTATTTTCAGCTCATCGCCTAACGCGTTGAGATAGCTGCGTTCCATAAAGTGATCGACGTCGATTGCCGCACAGCTCAGAAAATAAATTTCGAGCGCTTCTTCCTCGTTTTTCACATCCTGCGCCAGACGTTTTGGATCAAGAGGCATGTCGATAGCTTCCTGAATCAGCGTGCGCCCCGGGCCTTCGATATTCGCATCCTTTAGCTGCTGCTCAATAACCTGACGCTCTTTGTCATCGATGTGGCCGTCACTTTTCGCGGCAAACACCAGCGCCATAATTAACCGACTGGTACGCACGTCCACCGGTGACTGCTGCTGCCCGAACTGAGGTTCATCCTGATGCGTCTGACGAACACGGTCTTTATATTTATTCCACAGCACGCTTCCCGCAACGGCGCCGCCGCCTACCAGCAGCGCGCTGGTGCCGTATTTGGTTAATAATTTCCGGGAAGATTTGCTTGCCAGCAGCAGGCCTGCAAGCCCGCCTAACGCGCCCGGCACCAGCAGTTTGCTTAACCCCTGATCCTGACCGTTTGCGCCATTCTGGTGCTGCGGCTGTTGGCCGGAGAGGCCGGTCTGGCCCAGCATAGATTGAATCTGTTGTAACCAATTACTCATGAGAGGCGCCCTTATTTATCCCTTAACTGGCTGAGAGTAGGCGAACGGGCGTCAAGAACTGTCTGACTATGCTAAAGATGCGCAAAGAGAAGCGCCGGGCAAACCCGGCGAGAGTTTGATGACAAACAGCCGAAAAACGTGGCTTTAGGCTGTTTGGAACAAATCAGAAGAGATAATGCTTTGTTTTTATTAGCCTGAATAAATCTATTTAAGGGCAAGGGTTTTCATCAATGTTCTCACGCCGGGAAACCCCGGCGTGAGGATCAGGATTGATAATCTGCGGTTCCAGCGTTGCAATCGACCACAACGGTGTAATGAATATCCGTGTTCATGCCGCGCACCGTGAGCGGCACCTTCCATTGACCATTTTCACCCGTTATTTCTTTGCTGTTCACCCAGATGACGGGATCGGCCTGGCCGAGTTTCTCCCGATCTTTGGGCCAGCTTACGATACGGTTTTGTTGATAATCGTTCTTCACTCTATCGCCAACCGCATCTGCATCCAGATTCTGGCAATGGGGAAACTTAACTTTG
>DALYUA010000269.1:0-4961 GCA_031993245.1 Buttiauxella sp.
GCAAGTTCAAAAATAATTCGTTTACGCAGCGATTTTTCACATTGCATCAGCACATCCCTGAGCCAGCGCTGAAAAGGCACGCGAACCAGCGAGTCGACGGTAATCTGAATGGCCAGCGTTTCTTCCGGCCAGAAGCTGATAAGAGGAAGGGTGCGCGTTACCAGCTGGCGATCGTACTGCTCGCACAACCCGAACTGCCTTACCATCGGCATATACTCAGCCGAGAGGACTTCGTGTTCACCATCAAAGATGCGGCACATGATTTCGCGATGATGGGCATAACCGTTGCGCATTACCGCCGGCTTTTGATAGAAACGTGGGCCGCCGCGTCGCAGCGCCTGCTCAATAAGCGTACGCCACTTAACGTTTCCACGCCCTTTTTCAGGCAGCTTATCGTCATATACCGACCAGCTATTTGCGCCCTGCAAAGAGGCATTGCGGGTTGCCACTTCAGCATTCTCCATGACCTGCTCTTTGGTTTGCCCGCTGCGCCATGCGCAAATGCCAATATGCAGCATGTCGTTACGATCTAACATGCGGGTCGGCGGCAGGGTATCTACGGCTGTCAGAAGCTGGCTGGCAATGCCGTCGGCTTCTTTTAACGTACGGTGCGGCAGCAGGACCGCAAAATCGCTACGAAAATAGCGCGCCAGCAAAGCGCCTGGATAGCGCATCACAAAGGTCGACAGCATATTAATCAGCGTAAAGAGGTACTCCTCCACCGCAGGGCGACCCCAGGTATCGTGAAGAGTGTCAAAATCAGGCAGGCGGACAATCATTACCACGCCATAGGCACCAACCTGCTCCTGATCCTCAAGCAGCATCGCCAGTTGATTGTCGAAAAACAGACGATTATTGAGCCCGGTTTTCGCATCCTGTGCGGCGAAAGCGCGAATCAACGTGTCCATTCTGCTGCGCTGCTCGCTCGCGTTTTGTAAATCAGAAAGCAGGACATCAAGGGCGCTGCTGGCACGGGTTGGCCACTCAAGCACCGATCCCCGCACATCTGAGCTGCGCTCGCCGTTAAGAATTCTGGTAGCACGAGTTTCCAGCAACTCTTCTCCCGCAAGCTGTTTTTTTATCCAGCGAACAGCAAAAAACAGCACCAGCATCATGAAGCCAATAGCGATTGTAAGCGGCACGGTGTTAAACAGGGAATTGTAATAATATGCCACGGGATCGTGGAAAGTCAGGCTGACGAACATGCCAGGATGCTTCATCAACTCAACCGTTACGCTGCGATAACCGTATTGAGCGCCGCCAGGGTTATAGAGCTGCTTCAGTTCATGTTCGTATACCACTTTATCACCCAGCCTGAGATGAATTTCAGTGATATCAACGGGAATCATGACTTCATTGAGACGCGCGAGCAAAATTTGCGGGGAAGAGATGACCAGTTCGTTGTCAATAATAGTGGCAACGGATAGCACTCGCTGGTTAACTTTTTCATGCGCCGCGTTAAAAAAGCTCAGCGAGCAACCGATAAGCGTCACAAGGATCGCGAAACCGGTTAGCAAGGTCATAAAAGCAGAAAGTTTCGTCGTTAATCGCATCCCTGTGTTAACTCCGTATGAGGAAGATTGCCGCCTTAAACCGGGCCATGACTGACGCGGCATTACATAGCAAAAGACCTTGCCTGGCAAATACCCACAGGCAAAATATCGCTATTTAGTGCAGAAAACGTATGCGACACGCCAGTTAACGAGTATAGCCGCCCGGGGGTTGTTTCCAGTAATAAGCGCCGTATGTGACAGCCCCCGTGGCCCAAATTTCAATTTTTTGTGACATATTCGCCGGGACGCAACTTCTCCGTCATGCTTAGTAAAAAGCCCTGATGGAGATTGCCATGAAGAAGATTGTTCATCTTACCGAAGCGGACGTTACGCCAGAATCCGTTTTTATGCTCAAGCGCCGTCAGGTGCTTAAAGCGCTGGGCATCAGCGCGGCGGCACTCTCCCTCCCGCGTGCGGCTGAGGCGGACATTCTCTCGTGGTTCAAAGGAAACGATCGCCCGCCAGCCCCGGCAGGCAAACCTCTGACTTTCAGCCAGCCGGCCCGGTGGCAGGCAAAACTTCCCCTGACGCCGGAAGATAAGGTTACCGGCTATAACAACTTTTACGAGTTTGGGCTGGATAAAGCCGATCCGGCAGCCAATGCGGGCAGCCTGAAAACCGATCCCTGGCAGGTGAAAATCAGCGGCGAGGTGGCCAAACCCATGACGCTCGATCTGGACGATCTCTACAAACGCTTCCCGTTAGAAGAGCGCATCTACCGTATGCGCTGCGTGGAGGCCTGGTCAATGGTGGTGCCGTGGATTGGCTTCCCGCTCAGCAAACTGCTGGCGCTTGTCGAGCCGACCAGCAATGCGAAGTATGTCGCCTTTGAAACCTTGTATGCCCCTGAACAAATGCCCGGCCAGGAGGATCGCTTTATTGGCGGCGGCCTGAAATATCCTTATGTAGAAGGGCTCCGTCTCGATGAGGCGATGCACCCGCTTACCCTATTGACCGTAGGCGTTTACGGCAAAGCGCTACCGCCGCAAAATGGTGCCCCTGTCCGTCTCACCGTTCCCTGGAAATATGGCTTCAAAGGCATTAAGTCTATCGTCAGCATCAAATTAGTTCGCGAGCTGCCGCCAACGACCTGGAATATGGCCGCGCCGGACGAATATGGCTTTTATGCCAACGTGAATCCGCATGTTGATCATCCGCGCTGGTCGCAGGCATCGGAAAGATTTATCGGCTCCGGCGGCGTGCTGGACGTAAAACGTCAGCCAACGTTGCTCTTTAACGGTTATGCCGAACAGGTTGCCTCACTTTACCGGGGCCTGAATCTCAAGGAGAACTTCTGAGTGCGACTGACAGCAAAACAAATTATCTGGCTAAAGGTAGCCCTGCACCTCGCTGCTTTCTTACCTTTTATATGGCTGATATATGCCGCCAGCCACGGGCTATTTAGCGCGGACCCGGCTAAAGATATCCAGCATTTTACCGGCAGGATGGCGCTAAAATTATTGCTGGCGACATTATTAATCACGCCTCTTGCCCGCTACGCTAAGCAACCTTTGCTGATTCGCACGCGCCGGTTGCTGGGCGTCTGGTGCTTTGCCTGGGCAACGCTGCATCTGATCAGCTATTCATTGTTAGAGCTGGGAATCAATAACCTGGGCCTGCTGGGCCAGGAACTCGTAACGCGCCCTTACCTGTCACTGGGCATCATTAGCTGGCTGGTTTTGCTCGCTTTGGCGGCGACATCTACGCAAAGCGCGCAGCGTAAACTTGGCCCACGCTGGCAAAAACTGCATAACTTCGTCTATCTGGTAGTGATTCTCGCGCCGATACATTACCTCTGGTCGGTGAAGATAATCTCACCTCAGCCCTTGCTTTATGCGTTGGCTGCCTTCATCCTCCTCGCCCTGCGTTACAAGAAGTTCCGCCGGTGGTGGCGATAATTCAGGAATTGCGCCCGTTCCCACAAAACACGCCCGCCGACGGGCGTCGAAAGCAATATCGGTTGATCATCTTCCCTGATAAGACCAGTATTTAGCTGCCAAATGCTACGAAATCGTTATAATGTGCGACTTTGGTTTTTCCCGAGGGGCATTTTCAGGCTCTGAAGGTGACAACCGGGCAACTTAGGTATATTTTGTAAAATGCCTACAAATTGCGGGAGATGGCAGCACGATGTCGGGTAATTTTCACATTTTGCTTTTGAACGGTCCTAATCTGAATATGCTGGGAACACGCGAGCCGGATAAGTACGGCCGCCAGACTCTGGCACAGATTGTTAACATGCTTGAAAACGAAGCGAAAGCCCTCAACGTGTCGCTCAGTCACCTGCAATCGAATGCGGAGTATGCGCTGATCGACCGAATTCATCAGGCGAAAGACAACGTCGACTTTATCCTGATCAATCCGGCCGCGTTTACGCATACGAGCGTTGCGCTGCGTGATGCCCTGCTGGCGGTGAATATCCCGTTTATCGAGATCCACCTGAGCAATGTGCATGCGCGTGAACCGTTCCGCCATCATTCATATCTTTCTGATAAAGCCGTCGGTGTTATCTGCGGATTAGGCGCTGACGGTTATTCATATGCACTACAGACGGCGGTAAAACGCCTGTCAAAATCCATCTAAACAAGAGTACGGAACCCACTCATGGATATTCGTAAGATTAAAAAACTGATCGAGCTGGTTGAAGAATCAGGCATCTCCGAACTGGAAATTTCTGAAGGCGAAGAGTCTGTTCGTATTAGCCGTAGCGCGCCAAACGCGGGCTATCCGATGATGCAACAGGCTTATGCTGCCCCAATGTACCAGCCACAGCCGCAACCAGGCCTGTCTAACGCTGTTGCTCCTGCCACTGCCCCGGTAATGGAAGCGCCAGCGGCTGCTGAAGTCAGTGGTCACATCGTACGTTCCCCGATGGTCGGTACTTTCTACCGCACCCCAAGCCCGGATGCGAAAGCGTTTGTTGAAGTTGGCCAGAAAGTTAACGTTGGCGACACCCTGTGCATCGTTGAAGCAATGAAAATGATGAACCAGATCGAAGCTGATAAAGCTGGCGTGGTGAAAGCCGTCCTGCTTGAAAACGGTCAACCGGTAGAATATGACGAGCCGCTGGTCGTCATCGAGTAACGAGGCGAACATGCTGGATAAAATTGTCATCGCCAACCGCGGCGAGATTGCTCTGCGTATTCTTCGTGCCTGTAAAGAGCTGGGCATCAAGACTGTCGCCGTGCACTCAAGCGCGGATCGCGACTTAAAACATGTATTACTGGCGGATGAAACGGTCTGTATTGGTCCGGCTCCATCCGTAAAAAGCTATCTGAATATTCCGGCCATTATCTCTGCCGCTGAAATTACTGGCGCGGTAGCGATTCACCCGGGTTATGGCTTCCTGTCTGAAAACGCTAACTTTGCCGAGCAGGTTGAGCGCTCAGGCTTTATCTTCATTGGCCC
>DALYUA010000270.1:0-4921 GCA_031993245.1 Buttiauxella sp.
CGAAAGCACCCGATATTCCGCGCGGGTCAGGGATTCCCCGCGCTCCAGCAGCCCTGCCAGACGGTTATCCATTACTGCGCCGGTTCGATGGGTAAATCTGAACGCGCCCCCCATTCACTCCAGGAGCCGTCGTACAGTGAAATGCCATTTACCCCAAGCGTTGCCAGAGCGAGCACCACTACGGCGGCGGTGACGCCCGAGCCGCAGCTAGCAATCACAGGCTTATCGAAACTAACGCCCTGACGGGCAAAAATTTCGCTTAACTCATCGGTGGTTTTCAACTGACCGTTCTCCACCAAATCGCCCCATGGCACGTTCAATGCACCAGGGATGTGCCCGCGCCTCAGGCCCGGACGAGGCTCATCCGCTTCAGCATTAAAACGTGCGGCAGGGCGGGCATCCACGATCTGTGCGGTGCCTTCATGACTGACAAGCAACACGTCCGTCAGACGTTTGATCGTTTCCGGATCGAAATTGACTTCAAAATCGCCCTCCGGCAGCTCGACTTCACCCTGTTGCAGCGGCAACTCTTCACGCTGCCAGTCGGCCAGGCCGCCGGCGAGAATAGAGACATTTTCGACGCCAAAACTACGCAACATCCACCAGGCGCGCGGGGCAGAGAAGAGATTGCCTTCATCATAAATAATCAGGTGCTTATCGCTGCTTACGCCCAGTTCGCGCATGGCAACGGCGAAGGCTTCAGCTCGCGGCATCATATGGGGCAGGGGGCTTGTATGATCGGACAGGGCTTCTATATCGAAATAAACGGCACCGGGTAAATGCCCGGTGAGATATTCAGCCGACATATCACGCAGATGCTCCTGGCCGGCAGGTGCCATACGAGCATCCAGAATCTGGATATCCGCGTCAAAAATATGCTCTGCGAGCCAGTCGCCCGCGACAAAGAAAGAGGTGGACATGGTTGCCTCCGAATCGTTATTCACTATCGGATTGTCGACGTTTTTTACTGAACCGACAAGCAACCATCTCCAGGGGCGCGAGGCACCTCGAATTTATTAAACCAAAGAACCGCTACTTCACCGCCTCGCCATCTTTCCATACCTGCTGTAGCTGCGGCCAGTAATCACGGTTGGCTTCGATCATATCGTCGAGAATCGCTTTCGCATGCTGCATAGTCGGCACGGTGCGGTTGAGCGTAAACGCCTGCAGGGCCTTTTCATAGCTGCCTTCAATGGTGGCTTCGACCAGCAGCTGTTCCGACGCAAGCTGTTGCATCAGCAAGGTCTGGTGGAAGAGGGGAACAGCCCCCATTCGCACCGGCTCCGGCCCTTCTGAGGTGATGTAAGCCGGAACTTCTACCATAGCGTCATACGGCAGGTTGGCGATTGCGCCTTTGTTTTCAACAATCACCAGATGACGCTGGCGTAAATCAAAGGCCAGCGAGCAGGCAACGTCGACAATAAAGGCTCCGTGTACGCCGACGTGGAAGGCATCTGGCAGAATACCGGTTTTTTTATACTCGGCGGCGGCGGCGAACAGTTTCTTTTCTCGACCGTTCATCACTTCATTAGCGCGGGTATAGTCCGGATCCTGATGCTTCACGATATCGTTTGGCATCAGGTAATACTGCAGATACGGATTCGGCAGGTATTCCGGGAAATGGTCCATGATCGGTTTTATATGGCGCCAGGTTTTCACCCAGGATGGATCGGAGTGCTGCGGGTCGGTTTGCGCGGCGTCTTCTGTCAGCAGGCCGAATTTCGCAATATGTCGCCGCAGCTCCGGCAGACGATCTTCGCCATCAACCAGCACGCGGGTAAACCAGCCGAAGTGGTTCAGACCGAAGTAATCCACTTCCAGCCGGTGACGGTCAACGCCAAGAATCGCCCCCATATTGCGCATCGCCGCAACGGGCATGTCGCAGATATTCAGGACGCGAGCGTGCGGGCGCAGGCGGCGCACACCTTCGGCAACAATGGCTGCCGGGTTGGAATAGTTAACAATCCATGCCTTTTGATGCGCATAGCGCTCTACCAAATCGCACAGCTCAACCATAGGTAAAATGGTGCGCAGGCCGTATGCCAGACCGCCCGGGCCACAGGTTTCCTGGCCCACCACGCCATGACGTAACGGGATTTTCTCATCCTGCTCACGCATCTTATATTGTCCAACGCGCATCTGAGCGAAGACAAAATGAGCACCGCTAAAGGCAACTTCCGGATCGCTGGTGACGGTAAATTTAACGCTCTGGCTGTGGTCACGGATCACTTTCTCGACCACTGGCGCAATCACCGACTGGCGATCGCCATCAATATCGTAAAGGCGAATTTCGGCCAGCGGAAAATCGTGCAGGCGAACCATCAGGCTCTTAACAATGCCCGGCGTGTAAGTGCTGCCGCCGCCGGCAATGGACAAAATAAAGGGGGGTTTAAACATCGTTGACTCCTTTAGAGAAACGTCTCTACCGCTTCACGCATTTTTTTGACATGCAGCCCGTAGACCACCTGAACATTATTGCCTTGCTTAATTACCCCTTTCGCACCGGTCGATTTCAGGCGGGGCTCGTCGATGGTTGAGACATCGCGCACCGTGACCCGCAGGCGGGTATAACAGTTATCGACCACTTCGATATTGGCCCGGCCACCGAGCCCTGCGATAATGGCTTCGCCCAGCCCAGCGTTGCTGCCTTTGGCCTGATACTCCTGCTTGCTATAGAGTTTGGTTTGCTGGTCCTCATCTTCGCGGCCTGGCGTTTTCATATCGAAGCGGCGAATCAGGAAGCGGAACACCAGGAAGTAGACGACCGACATTATCAGCCCGACCACGATATACATCGGCCAGTTGGACTTTTCGGTGCCGAGCGGCAGGTTATAAAGAATAAAATCGATAATGCCGTTAGCGCCGATAGCGTGGACGCCCAGCACGGAGAACAGCATCATGCCAAGGCCCGTCAGCACGGCATGGACGACAAACAGCAGCGGGGCGACGAACAGGAACGAGAACTCCAGCGGCTCGGTTACGCCAACCAGCATCGAGGTCAGGGCTGCGGGGATAAGAATCGCTTTAGCTACAGCTTTGCGCTCCGGTTTCGCCGTTATGTACATCGCCAGTGCGGCGGCAGGCAGACCGAACATTTTGCTGATGCCGCGCGCATCCCATACCACGGTGCTGCTGAGCTGGTGGACGTCAGGACAGGCCATCTCGGCAAAATAAATGTTGCGTGCGCCCTGATAAACGCTGCCGCAAACCTCTGTGGTGCCGCCCAGCTCGGTATAGAGGAAGGGGGTATAGACCAGATGATGCAGGCCAGTTGGCACCAGAATACGCTCAAGGAAGCCGTATATGGCTACCCCAAACGCACCCGATCCTTTAATCGCCAACGCCATTGCGCTGATGCCTTGCTGGGCAAAAGGCCAGATTTCGCTCATTACCACGCCAAGCAGCATAGCAACCGGCAGCATAATTATTGCGACAAAGCAGTGGCCGGAATAAATGGCCATCGCGCCAGAAAACTGTACGCCGGAATAGCGGTTGTACAGATATCCTGAAAGGGCGCCGGTGAGAATACCGGCGAATACGCCCATCTCCAGCACTTGCACACCCAGCACCATGCTCTGCCCGGCGGCACGCATCTGGTCTGCCGCAGCCAGTTCACCCTGAAGCTGCAACGTTACGTTCATCGCATTGATGAAAACGATAAAGGTAACGAGGCCGATAAGCGCAGCATAACCCTTATCCTTTGCAGCAAGGCCAACAGGAATACCCACGCCAAACACCAGCGCAAGGTTTGCCAGCACGGAAACCGCAGATTTGGAGATAAGCACGCCAACATGCTGAACTGAAGCATGGCCGAGGAAAGGTAAGTATTCCGCAAGGTTGCCATTGCCCAGCACGTTACCAAACGCGATGAATAAACCGACGATGGGTAAAATCAGCACCGGACCGTAGAGCGATTTTCCGAAATTCTGTAGGGCATTTACGGCTCTTTTCATTTAGCTGTCTCTTATTATCACTTTGGCTAAACACCGCGTTACGGCTGCGGGACAGTAGAAAAGGTAGCAAGAACAGACGCGAGCAATCCATCTATCCGTTTGTTTTAAAAACAAATGACGCATAAGGTTACATATAACCTTTCAGGCTGTGATCCCGCTTCCAGTTTGCAAACGACACTTTTCTGAAACGTTTGCAGGCGCCACGTTTCCCTTTGCGAGGCACCTCGTACTGCTTTGCTTCCCTGCTTTCACTTTTCTGACTATTGCGCATAATACTTCCACTACGTTTTCGGTTGGCAGGCCACGGTGGCCAGGGATCAAAATATGAAATCGGTACGTTTAGTTGGCCTGACGGTAGCGCTGCTTGCGGCTCTGGCGCTGGTGGGATGCGATGATAACGATAAGACGCAGGCCGTTGCTTCTGCTTCTGCGGCACAGGATCTGCCCTCGGCTCCCACAGCAAAACCCGATGCGGGGCAACTAGAAAAGCTGGCGCAGCAGTCAGCGGGTAAGCCATTAAAGCTGCTGGATGCGTCTGAGGTGCAACTGGATGGTGCCAGCGCGCTGGAGCTGACCTTCTCCGTGCCGCTGAACCCCGATCAGGATTTTTCCCATGTGGTGCATCTGGTGGATAAAACCAGCGGCAAAGTTGACGGTGCCTGGGAACTCTCGCAGGATCTAAAAGAGCTGCGTATGCGCCATCTTGAACCGAAGCGCAGCCTGCTGCTTACCGTCGATCGAGAGCTGGTGGCCCTTAACAAAGCCACGTTTGATCTTACCTTCGAAAAACAAATCGATACGCGGGATATCCAGCCGAGCGTCGGCTTTGCCAGCCGCGGCTCTTTGCTGCCGACAAAAGTGATTGCCGGGCTACCGGTTATGGCGCTGAACGTCGATAAAGTAGACGTCAATTTCTACCGCATCAAAAACGAATCCCTTGCCGCATTCGTCAGCCAGTGGGAATACCG
>DALYUA010000271.1:0-4909 GCA_031993245.1 Buttiauxella sp.
AGCTTGCGAACCACTTCGTCACCGAAGTTGGTTTCATTAGGATCGTGCTCATAAGCATGGAGCTGAAAAGGGATGTTGTTTTTTTCGAGGAGCTTTACGGCGGGCGTCATTTCATCCTTCCTGTAAAATTTGTCGCAAAAACGCACGGAATTGTAATTCAGGTGATATGTTTTATAGATACTATAATCCCGCTTAATAGTGATAGCGTTCATCGTCACATTGAGCGACAATTCCAGCTTCGGTCGTTTAATCGACCGAAATAACAACAACAATAAACTTATTTCTCTTTGACGGGCCAATAGCGATATTGGCCATTTTTTTAGCTTTTTTTCAACAGATTAGGCAAGTTTCCTTCCCCATAAAGATGTAGCGCGCCCACGGCCACCACGTAGCGTCCGGCGGGAAGCTGCTGCAAAAAAGCCTGCCACTGGCGGTTACGCTGGTGCATCAGCACATCGTATAACTCATCCCCGAAGGTGTTTGGCAAAGACGTGTTGCCCCGCGGCGGTGGCGTTTCCATCCACCAACCGATCATCGTTTGCAGCAGTCGCGCGTTGGTATGCCAGTGGGTCAGCGTATCCATCAGCAGGGGCATTCCGCCCTGTGGCAGCTGCGTAAGCATATCAATCTGGCTTTGCGCGCCTTCCAGCTCTACCACCGGCACGGATAATGCCCTGGCCGCCTCCAGAAGTTGAAAATCAATGCCGTAGTCGGGACGTAAACCCAGGCGTTGTGCCTGATGGGCCTGGAGCACCAGCGCGATTTGCCATGCCGGCTGGGTATCGATATTGCTAAGCGAAATGCCAAGCTCCTGCGTCAGGGAAACGATCCGCTGCCAGTCCGCAGGAGATAAACGCTGTTCAAGAGGGATTTCATCAGTATCGTGAGAGAAGGGTGAACCGCCTGCGGAAATATCGGCCTCGACAATCAGCGCATCCGCATCGCGCAGTTTGTCGATTAAGCGCTGCGACAGGGGAGCCATATCGCGGGTACCCATATGAATGCTGCCTACCAGGTGGAGATAGCGCTGGCCGGGGAGCACAACGTCGAGGGCAGGCCAGGGATAGGTTGTGGTGGCAAGGCCGGAAAACAGTGAGCGAATGCGCGACAGCAAACCCATACAGCAAACTCCCTGGCTAAAAAGCCATGCTACCGCCGTGGAGGAGAAGGTGCAAATTTCCTCATGGCGAGGCCAGGCCAGAAGTGCCGGGCCAGCCTCGCCTGATAAATTACCAACCCGGTACGGCTCCGCCGTTAAAGATTTTCTCCGCCGCTTTCGCTACTTCCGGCGACTGGTACGACTGGATAAACTCCTTAACGTTTTCCGCGTTTTTATTCTCTTCACGCGTCACGATGATGTTTACGTACGGCGAGTTTTTGTCCTCAATAAATATGCTGTCGTGCACCGGTGATAAGCCGGTTTGCTGTATATAGGTGGTGCTGATTATCGCTACATCGACTTTCGGATCGTCAAGCACGCGCGGCAACTGCGCCCCTTCCAGCTCCATAATTTGCAAATTATGCGGGTTTGCCGTGATATCCAGCGCCGTGGGCAGCAGGCCGGTATTGGGCTTAAGCGTAATCAGCTTCTCGTTTTGCAGCAGCAACAGCGCCCGGCCAAGATTGGTTGGGTCGTTTGGAATCGCGATGGTGGCACCATCTTTTAGTTCAGAAACCGATTTGATCTTGCGGGAATAGCCCGCCATTGGAAATACAAAGGTATTACCTACCGCCACCAGCTTGTAGTTATGCGCTTTGTTGTCCTCTGCAAGGAACGGACGATGCTGGAACACATTAGCATCCAGCTCACCCTGGTTGGTTGCGTCGTTCGGCAATAGCGAGCCGCTGAAGCCCACCAGCTCAACGTCAAGCCCGTATTTCTCTTTCGCGACTTTTTGGGCCACCTCCGCCACGTCCTGTTCCGCGCCGTTAATCACGCCGACTTTGATATGTTTCGCATCGCTGCCGTTTTGATCGCAGCCCGCCAGCAGCAGGCCAGCCAGAAGTAATGCGGCGGCCCGGTATAAATGAGGTATCGACATTTTCACCCTGTAGTTCCTTGTAAAATAATCAGATCCGGTCAAAGGTGACTATAGCGGGAAGCGGGAAAGAGATTAAAAAACGAAAAGGAATGGATAAGACGGAAAAGCTATAAGCAAAATGGCGGATAGCGCTTTGCTTCTCCGCCGGTAATAGAGATTTATGAAGGCTCGGGCTTAATCTTCCGGCTTAAAACGCAGCAGGCGATTGGCGTTGCTTACTACCGTAATGGAAGAGAGCGCCATCGCCGCCCCGGCGACCACCGGATTAAGCAGCGTGCCGGTAAGCGGGTAAAGCACGCCGGCGGCAATCGGAATGCCCAGCGAGTTATAAACAAAGGCGCCCATCAGATTCTGCTTCATGTTTCTGAGCGTCGCTTTTGAAATAGCCAGCGCGTCCGCCACGCCCACCAGACTATGGCGCATCAGCGTGATGGCTGCTGTTTCAATCGCGACATCGCTGCCGCCGCCCATGGCAATACCCACTTCCGCCTGGGCAAGCGCAGGCGCATCGTTAATACCGTCGCCCACCATCGCCACCTGACGACCCTGCTGCTGCAGATTTTTAATCGCCTCGGCTTTGCCATCCGGCAGCACCCCGGCAATAACTTCGTCGATGCCCGCTTCTTTGGCAATAGCATTCGCGGTCGTTGGGTTATCTCCGGTCAGCATCACCAGACGATAGCCGTTACGGTGCAAGCGTTGCAGCGCGCTCACGCTGTCGGCCCGTAAAGGATCGCGAATGGCAAACAGCGCGACAAGCCTGCCGTCGACGGCAAGCAGCACCGGCGTTGAGCCTTGCTTTGCCTGCGCCTCAATCTCATCCGCCAGCGGCTGGGTATCAATCTGTTGCTCGTCGAGCAATGCCTTGTTGCCCAGCAGCAACTCGCGGCCTTCGGACTTGCCGGTTACGCCAAGACCACGCAGAGTACGGAAGCCGTTAACCTCAGGCAGCTTAATGTCGCCCGCTTTTTCCAGAATTGCATGGGCGAGCGGATGGCTGGAGCCTTGTTCCAGCGACGCCGCTAACCTCACGGCGTCGCTTTCCTGCATTGCGCCATGTGTTTTCACCGCCACTACCTGGGGTTTACCTTCCGTCAGCGTACCCGTTTTATCGAAAACTATAGTGTCGAGGGTACTGGCGCGCTGCAACGCATCGGCATCACGTACTAACACGCCAAATTCAGCCGCACGTCCCACGCCTGAAATAATCGACATCGGCGTAGCAAGACCCAGCGCGCAAGGGCAGGCGATAATCAGCACGGTGGTGGCAATCACCAGCGTATAAACAATCTGTGGGGCAGGGCCGACGAAGTACCAGACTGCCGCGCTAAACAGAGCAATCAGCACCACGACCGGAACAAATACAGCAGAGATTTTATCGGCAAGCTGCCCGATTTCCGGCTTGCTGCTCTGCGCCTGACGAACCATGCGGATAATGCGCGATAGAGTTGTATGGCTGCCGGTCGCCGTAGCGCGGAATAACACGCTGCCATCCTGCACAACAGTCCCGGCGTGGATGGCGTCGCCGTCCGCTTTTTGCTGTGGAACCGGTTCGCCCGTCAGCATCGCTTCATCAAACCAGGCTTCGCCCTGGCTAATTTCACCGTCTACCGGCACGCGGTCGCCGGTGGTCAGCCGCAACGTCATCCCTGCGGTAACCTCCGCCAGCGGGAGCGATTTTTCACCTTCGTCTGTTACAACGCGGGCCGTTGGCGGCGTTAAATCCAGCAGACGTTCCAGCGCTTTGGACGAACGCTGGCGAGCACGCTGCTCCAGCATATGTCCAAGGTTAATCAGGCCGATAATCATCGCGCTGGCTTCGTAATAAAGGTGGCGTGCTTCCATCGGGAAGTGCTGCGGCCAGATATTGACACTAATCGAATACAGCCAGGCGGCACCCGTGCCCAGCGCTACCAGCGTATCCATAGTGGCCGAGCGGTTCAGCAGGCTGCGCCATGCGCTGCGGTAGAAATGACCGCCAGCGATAACCATCACACCCAGGGTAATTACGCCGATGGTCATCCACAGCGAGCGGTTATCCTCGGTGAGCATCATATTGTCGCCGAGCATACCCCAGATCATCACCGGGATACCTACCGCCAGCGCCAGAATGGCCTGCCAGCGGAAGCGTTTTGCGGCCGCGTTCGCCGTTTCCTGCTGGCGCTCGCGGCGTTTAATATCATCTTCAATCGCTTCGGCACCGTAACCGGCATGCTCCACTGCTTTGATTAAAGATTCGGCGGAGGCAGACCCCATAATCAGGGCGCTGCGCTCCGCGAGGTTTACCCGTGCCTGGCTGACTCCCGGAACATTCTGCAAAGCAGTTTGCACCCGGGAGACGCAGCTGGCGCAGCTCATGCCGTTGATTAACAACTGCTGGCTGTCGTCATTGTCGGCGGCTGCCGGAAGCGAAGGGGTGACCGCTGTCAGGGCTTCCGACGGGGTTGATGACACTTCTGTCAGCGGTTCAGCCTTTGGGAGGCTGGCAACTTCTGCGCCGTACCCGGCCTGTTTTACGGTTTCGATTAAAGCCTCCGCAGAAGCGCTGCCGGTGACGCGCGCATGAGTTTGCGTTACTTCAGCCTGTTCAACGTCGGTACGCTGCTCAAGGCTTTCTTTTACGCGTTTAACGCAATGGCCACAGCTCAGGCCATCAAGGTTTAGATCGATAATTTGAGACATCATCAGACTCCTTATTTTGGGAATATGATAAGCTTAAACCTTCCAGTCAGGGGAAGGTCAAGGCGGAATGATGAATATCAGCGATGTGGCGAAAAAAACCGGATTAACCAGCAAAACGATCCGTTTTTATGAAGAAAAGGGGTTAGTTACCGCGCCTGGCCGCTCCGAAAATGGCTACCGAACCT
>DALYUA010000272.1:0-4659 GCA_031993245.1 Buttiauxella sp.
CAGATTCAGCTCTTTCAGCACTTCATGGCAGGTTTCACGCATTACGGTGGCACGCGGATCGTAGTTTTTGTACACGCGGTGGCCAAAGCCCATCAGGCGGAAAGAATCATTCTTGTCTTTCGCGCGGCGGATGAATTCCGGAATGTGTTCAACGCTGCTAATTTCTTCGAGCATCTTCAGTGCGGCTTCGTTGGCACCGCCGTGAGCCGGCCCCCACAGGGAAGCGATACCGGCAGCGATACAGGCGAATGGGTTCGCGCCAGAAGAGCCTGCGGTACGCACGGTTGAAGTTGACGCGTTTTGCTCGTGATCGGCGTGCAGGATCAGGATCCTGTCCATTGCGCGTTCCAGAATCGGGTTAACTTCGTATTTCTCGCACGGCGTGGAGAACATCATATTCAGGAAGTTACCGGCATAGGAGAGATCGTTGCGCGGATAGACAAAAGGCTGGCCGATAGAATATTTGTAACACATCGCGGCAACGGTCGGCATTTTGGACAGCAGACGGAAGGCGGCGATATCGCGGTGGCGCGGGTTATTCACATCCAGAGAATCGTGATAGAACGCGGCCAGCGCGCCGGTCACGCCGCACAGAACGGCCATTGGATGTGAGTCACGACGGAAACCGTGGAACAGACGAGTGATCTGCTCGTGGATCATAGTGTGGCGAGTGACGGTGGTCTGGAATTCGTCAAACTCTTCCTGGTTCGGCTTTTCGCCGTACAACAGGATGTAACATACTTCGAGATAGCTGGAGTGGGTCGCCAGTTGATCAATCGGGAAACCACGGTGCAGCAGAATACCCTCGTCACCGTCGATAAAGGTGATTTTTGATTCACATGATGCGGTGGAGGTGAAACCCGGATCAAAAGTAAACATACCTTTAGAACCAAGACTACGGATATCAATTACATCCTGACCCAGCGTGCCTTTTAGCACATCCAGCTCAATAGCATCATCACCATTATAGGTGAGGGTTGCTTTTTTATCAGCCATTTACGGTCTCCTTAGCGCCTTATTTCATAAGACTGCGGGTGCCCGATTTGCATTCGAACCCGACGTGTTAATTACCAGTTTGTTATTTGGCTCGCAGCTCTGTTTCGATAGGGATACAGCCAGGGTACAGAGCGATGGGCGCTTGCAGGTAACGTAGCCACGCAGGCGGAAAAACAGCAAATCAGGGTGTTAGCAGTCCATATCATTCAAACCTGTGTACCACTAATAACTGTCCTGATTGACTGGGTCAAGACCGACACACTGTTACATAACTTATTCTCAGGTGAAAGGCTGACCCTATAACTTTTACGAATTATACGGCTTTTCTGGCCTTGTTTGTAACAAGAATGTTTAACTTTTGTCAAATCAGATGATTAAATTTTAAAATAATGTTGTTATCGTGATCCTGGTCACTGTTCCGAGCAAAACCCTTCAAACTATATGTAGGTTAATTGTAATGATTTTGTGAACGGCCTATACTGCCGCCAGGTCTCCGGAATACCCTGCCACCGGGCGCCACCCAGCGTTGTAGCCAGCTTTTTTGGCATCTGGACGTAGCTGTTTTTGCATGACGCACAGTTATAGAAAGTTCACGCTGTCTGACCCCGCCTGCAGATCCGGAGGAAGGAAACAATAAGAACAGCATGTGGGCGCTATTCATGATAAAAAATGCGAAGAAACAAAGACCTGTCAATCTGGATCTCTCAACGATTCAGTTTCCCGTGACTGCTATCGCTTCCATCCTCCATCGTGTATCCGGCGTGATCACCTTTGTGGCTGTCGGCATTCTGCTTTGGCTGTTGGGTCTGTCACTCTCCTCCCCGGAAGGTTTTCTCTCTGCCTCATCAATGATGAGCAGCTTCTTTGTTAAATTCATTATGTGGGGCATTCTTACCGCGCTTGCTTATCACGCCGTTGGCGGGATTCGCCACATGATGATGGATGTCGGTTACCTGGAAGAAACTTTTGCAGCGGGCAAACGATCCGCAAATATCTGCTTTGTTTTAACTGTCGTGCTTTCAATTCTCGCAGGAGTCCTCGTATGGTAAGCAATGCCTCCGCATTAGGTCGCAATGGCGTGCATGACTTTTTGCTGGTTCGTGCCACCGCCATCGTACTCACCCTGTACATCATCTATATGATCGGTTTTTTCGCCGTTACCGGTGATTTAACCTACGAGGTATGGCGTGGATTCTTCGCCTCAGCCTTCACCAAAGTGTTCACCCTGTTGGCTCTGTTTTCGATTTTAATCCATGCCTGGATTGGCATGTGGCAGGTGTTGACCGACTACGTTAAACCAGTGGCGATTCGTCTTGGGCTGCAGCTTCTTATCGTTGTGGCTCTGCTGGTTTACGTCATTTATGGATTTGTTGTGGTGTGGGGTGTGTAATGAATTTACCAGTCAGAGAGTTTGATGCAGTCGTTATCGGTGCTGGTGGTGCAGGTATGCGCGCCGCGCTGCAAATTTCCCAGTCAGGCCAGACTTGCGCCTTACTGTCTAAAGTCTTTCCAACCCGTTCCCATACCGTGTCTGCGCAGGGCGGTATTACCGTAGCGCTTGGTAATACCCACGAAGACAACTGGGAATGGCATATGTATGACACGGTAAAAGGTTCCGACTATATCGGTGACCAGGACGCCATCGAATATATGTGTAAAACCGGTCCGGAAGCGATTCTGGAACTGGAACATATGGGGCTGCCGTTCTCCCGTCTTGATGATGGAAAAATTTACCAGCGTCCGT
The DNA here is from genome assembly GCA_031993245.1 of Buttiauxella sp. Classification (GTDB taxonomy): domain Bacteria; phylum Pseudomonadota; class Gammaproteobacteria; order Enterobacterales; family Enterobacteriaceae; genus Dryocola. The sequence goes on from DALYUA010000272.1 coordinate 2,741, forward strand.
TTGGCGGCCAGTCGAAGAATTTCGGCGGCGAACAGGCGGCGCGTACCGCAGCGGCGGCCGACCGTACGGGACATGCTCTTCTGCATACGCTTTATCAGCAGAACCTGAAAAACAAAACGACGATTTTCTCCGAGTGGTATGCCTTAGATCTGGTGAAAAACGATGATGGCGCAGTGGTAGGCTGTACCGCACTGTGCATCGAAACCGGGGAAGTTGTTTACTTCAAAGCGAAGGCAACCGTGCTGGCGACCGGCGGTGCGGGCCGTATTTATCAATCCACGACCAACGCCCACATCAACACCGGCGACGGCGTTGGCATGGCGCTGCGCGCAGGCGTTCCGGTACAGGATATGGAAATGTGGCAGTTCCACCCAACCGGTATCGCCGGTGCGGGGGTTCTGGTCACCGAAGGGTGTCGTGGCGAAGGCGGTTACCTGCTGAACAAACACGGCGAACGCTTTATGGAGCGTTATGCGCCGAATGCGAAAGACCTTGCGGGTCGTGACGTGGTGGCGCGTTCCATCATGATCGAAATCCGTGAAGGCCGCGGTTGTGAAGGTCCGTGGGGCCCGCACGCAAAACTGAAGCTCGATCATCTGGGCAAGGAAGTGCTCGAATCCCGTCTGCCGGGTATTCTGGAGCTGTCCCGTACCTTCGCACACGTTGACCCTATTAAAGAGCCGATCCCGGTTATCCCAACCTGCCACTATATGATGGGCGGTATTCCGACCAGAGTTACCGGCCAGGCGCTGACGGTTAATGAGCAGGGTGAAGACGTTGTGATTCCTGGTCTGTTTGCAGTAGGTGAAATTGCCTGCGTATCGGTACACGGCGCTAACCGTCTGGGCGGTAACTCACTGCTGGACCTGGTTGTATTTGGCCGCGCGGCCGGCCTGCATCTGCTGGAATCTATCGCCGAGCAGGGCGAACTGCGCGATGCCAGCGAAGAACAGATTACTGCTGCGCTGGAACGCCTGAACCGCTGGAACGGTAACCGCGACGGTGAAGATCCGGTGCAAATTCGTAAAGACTTGCAGGAATGCATGCAGCATAACTTCTCGGTATTCCGCGAAGGCGATGCGATGGCCAAAGGGCTTGAGCAGCTGAAAGTTATCCGCGAACGCCTGAAAAACGCCCGTCTTGATGACACCTCCAGTGAATTCAACACCCAGCGTGTAGAGTGCCTGGAGCTGGATAACCTGATGGAAACCGCTTTCGCAACCGCTGTTTCTGCTAATTTCCGCACTGAAAGCCGTGGCGCGCATAGCCGCTTCGACTACCCGGACCGTGACGATGCAAACTGGCTGTGCCACAGCCTGTATCTGCCAGATTCAGAAAGCATGACCCGCCGCGAGGTGAACATGCAGCCGAAACTGCGTCCGGCATTCCCACCGAAAGTGCGTACTTACTAAAGCGGAGCAAAGTGATGAAACTCGAATTCTCTATTTATCGCTACAACCCGGATGTTGACGATGCTCCGCGCATGCAGGAGTACACCCTGGAAGGAGAAGAAGGGCGCGACATGATGTTGCTTGACGCGCTTATTCAACTGAAAGAAAAAGATCCGACGCTGGCTTTTCGCCGCTCGTGCCGTGAAGGAGTTTGTGGCTCCGATGGCGTGAACATGAACGGTAAAAACGGTCTGGCCTGTATCACGCCAATCTCGGCGCTGGGTAATGGAAAACAGAAGATTGTTATCCGTCCGCTGCCGGGTTTACCGGTTGTGCGGGACCTGGTGGTGGACATGGGACAGTTCTATGCCCAATATGAGAAGATTAAGCCTTACCTTTTGAATAATGGGCAAAATCCACCGGCTCGTGAACATTTACAGTCGCCGGAGCAGCGTGAAAAACTGGATGGTCTGTATGAGTGCATTCTGTGCGCCTGTTGTTCGACCTCCTGCCCATCGTTCTGGTGGA
>DALYUA010000272.1:4669-4905 GCA_031993245.1 Buttiauxella sp.
AAGTTCATCGGCCCGGCAGGTTTACTGGCCGCCTATCGCTTCCTGATCGACAGCCGCGACACTGAGACGGCCAGTCGTCTGGATGGGATGAGTGACGCTTTCAGCGTATTCCGCTGCCATAGCATCATGAACTGCGTCAGTGTATGTCCTAAGGGACTGAACCCGACGAAAGCCATCGGCCATATTAAGTCGATGCTGCTGCAAAGAAGCGCTTAATGTTGTTTCCCCTCCCGGCA
>DALYUA010000273.1:0-4905 GCA_031993245.1 Buttiauxella sp.
ATCCGGGTGTTATCAAGCAGGCCAACTTTGTTTTTATATTTACGAATGTTTGAAATCAGCGAGTTAAAGCCGATATCCAGGTACGCATAAATCCCGGTCGAGCGACGCTCTTCGGTGACTAGCGCAAAACCGTGGTTAATTGCTTCGTTCGCGGTGTGGTTATTAATTTTTTTGCCGTGCAGCATAATGGTTCCGGAAGACTTCTCGCGAATACCAAATAATGTTTCCACGATATCAGTACGCTTGGCGCCGACCAGACCGGCAATCCCGAGGATTTCCCCCTTATGCAAATCAAAGGAAACGTCGCGAATAGATGGCTGGCGCAAAGAGGTCAGGTTGCGTACTTCCATAATCACTTCACCCGGCACGTTGGATTTGTCCGGGAAGCGCTGATTCAGGGAGCGGCCTACCATCATGGAAATAATCTTGTCCATGTCCAGCCCTTCAAGCGGCTGGGTGATAATCCACTGCCCGTCACGCAAAATAGTAATTTCATCGCACAGCTGAAATATCTCTTCCATTTTATGAGAGATATAGACGATGCCGCAGCCGCGCTCTTTTAATTTACGAATAATTTTAAACAGATGGTTAACTTCTTTTTCCGTCAGTGATGAAGTGGGCTCATCCATAATGACGATTTTGGCATTGTAGGAAAATGCCTTGGCAATTTCGATCATCTGCATTTGTGATACGGACAGCGTGCCTACGCGGGCGCGCGGATCGATATCTATATCCAGTTCATCAAAAATATCTTTGGTGTCGCGATACATTTTGTCCTGATCGACAAACACGCCTTTGGTTGGGTAACGACCCAGCCACATGTTATCCATTACGGTACGCTGTAATACCAGGTTAAGCTCCTGGTGCACCATAGAAATACCATTTTCCAGCGCCTCTTTGGTGCTGGAGAAATTCACTTCTTGTCCCTGAAAAAGGATGCTGCCGGAATCTTTACTGTAGATCCCAAAAAGGCATTTTAATAACGTGGATTTACCCGCACCGTTCTCTCCCATTAATGCGTGAATGGAATGAGGACGCACTTTTAAATTCACATTATCCAGTGCCTTAACGCCGGGGAATGACTTGTTGATGTTGGTCATTTCCAACAAGTATTCAGGCGAAGATGTCTGATTGCTGACCATAGTTATACCTGGCTGCGATAGTGTCACTGAGCGTAAGATCTGAATCGGGCGCACTTGTGTACGCCCGTTGCAGTCTGTCTGACTTATTTACCGACGAACTCCGCGAGGTTGTCTTTATCAACGCCGACGTATGGAACACGTACGATTTTGTTTTCAATTTTCCAGTTGGTGCCTTCCGCCGCAGGTTTACCGTCGGCCAGGTTTTTCGCCAGATCGAAGGTGGCTTTCGCCTGGTTGTTGGCATCGTTCAGTACGGTACCGGCCATTGCGCCAGATTTAACCATCGCCAGCGCTTCTGGCAGGGCATCCACGCCGAAGACCGGAATAGAAGATTTGTTGTGTGCTTTCAGCGCTTCTACCGCGCCCATTGCCATCGCATCGTTGTTGGCGATAACCACTTCGATTTTGTTAGCGTTCGGGCCGGACAGCCACGCGTCCATCTTATCTTTCGCCTGAGCGGTATCCCACATCGCGGTATCTAACTGCAGCTGCTGGGTTTTCAGGCCCTTAGTGTTCAGCTCTTTGATAACGTAGGTGGTACGCGCTTCAGCATCCGGGTGGCCTGGTTCGCCTTTCAGCAGCACGAACTGAACCTGACCATCTTTGTTCAGATCCCACGCCGGGTTTGCCGCCCAGTGCTTAGCAATCAGATCGCCCTGAATGATCCCGGACTCTTTAGAGTCTGTACCCACGTAGAAGGCCTTGTCATAGCTATCCAGCGCTTTACGAGAAGGTTCTTTGTTATAGAAGACAATAGGAATATCCTGGCCACGGGCTTTTTCGATAACCGTGGCTGCTGCTGCCGGGTCAACCAGGTTGATGGCCAGGGCCTTCACGCCTTTAGCCAACAGCACGTCAATCTGATCGTTCTGTTTGGACTGGTCGTTCTGGGAGTCGTTCATCAGCAGCTCAACGTCCGGGCTGGCCTTTGCATCTTTCTCAATAGCTTTGCGCACGACGGACATAAAGTTATCGTCGTATTTGTAGATGGTCACGCCAATACGGGTATCAGCAGCGTGAGCAGCGGCGCCAAACAGCATGCAAGACATAACGGCGGACAGGGTCAAAACCTTCTTATTCATGGTATCTCCGGTTTTTTTGCAGGGTAGTTCTGGTTAAATTCATGGCAGGGCAGCAAAGTTGTGAAAACGTTACTGAATGCCGAAAATTATCCTAAAATAATTGCTCTTCCGTGTTCTGTAACGATCCTGAACTGCATTTTATGGGGCGTTTTTCGCTCAATACCCGCGGTGAAACTGCTGTATCACCGTTACATAGAGTTTCAGCTTATAAAACGCTGACATCATAGACAGCGTAATGTTAATTAACTGTGAATTTACTCACAGATTGAAACCGGTTACATCTAAGTCTTTAATCAGAGAGTGATCGGCGCCACAATTTGCTTTGGCGCAACCGAATGACGACGAACTAAAGTCGGCATAAAACAGTGTGTTGCGTCGCGGTCTAAGGTCCCTGCCGCACCCTGTAACGCCAGTTCGGTGGCCAGACGAGCCATTGAAACAATCGGATAGCGCACTGTGGTTAACTGCGGATCGGTGTAACGGGCAATAGGAATATCATCAAAACCGATAACGGATACGTGATGCGGAACAACAATCCCGTTATCTTTCAAGGCGGTAAGCGCACCTGCCGCCATGCTGTCATTGTAAGAAAATACCGCACTGAGTTGCAGATTGCGCCCCAGCAGCTCAACCATTGCCGCTTCCCCGCCCTGCATATCCGGCGAGCCAACGCCAACCCAGCTTTCCGGCTGCGTGATGCCCTGCTCTGTTAAGGCACGCAGCCACCCTTCCCGGCGCTGTTCGTTATCTTCAATGTTGTGACTGGAAGCAAGATAGCCGATACGCTGATGTCCCTGATTGAGCAGCATTCGCGTGGCCATTACCGCACCGCTTACGTTGTCGAGACCGACACAGCGGTGGGCGTAGCCGGGCACGATACGGTTTATCAGCACCATGCCGGGAATATGATCGAGGAATTCGCCCAGTTCAGCGTCGCCCAACGCTTTCGCATGGACGATAAGCGCATTGCAGCGCTGGCGAATCAGTACTTCAATGGCGTGACGTTCTTTTTCTTCCTGATGGTAGCTGTTGCCGATCAGCACATATTTATTGTGCTGCTGCGCCACGACATCCACCGCTTTTACCAGCGCGCCAAAGAAGGGGTCGGAGACATCCATCACCACCACGCCAATGGTATCGCTGACCTGGGTGGCCAGCGCCTGTGCATTTGCGTTAGGGCGATATCCTGTCTGGGAGACGGCCCGCATTACGCTTTCGCGGGTTTCAGCGCTGACCAGCGCGCTATTGTTAAGCACGCGGGATACCGTCGCCACTGAAACGCCGGCGATACGGGCAACGTCACGAATGGTGATCATAATGAACACCTGGCCGTTGGAAGAGTCGGTCTCATAGCTGCACCCTGTTTTTGGCAAGGAGGCTATTTTGCGTGGAGAAGAGGCGGGTTTACGTGAAGACGATCACAGTCATGAAAACGTTTACATACAATTCGTTAACCTTTGTGATGTATATCATTATCTTGCTGAATGCCGCTGCGATACGCCCGCGGCCCGGGCGGTTAACTGTCGCCATAACCATTCGAGCGGTCCCTGGCGGAAGTGGCGCAGCCAGAGCACCGAGAAAAGGATATTAACGGCCCACACCGCCGGGACAAAGGCCAGCAGCTGCAGCCGGTCAAACGTCATGAAAAGATTGAAGCGGAAGAATAGCGTGGTACAGATCAGCGTTTGTAGCAGATAATTCGACAGCGCCATACGCCCGACGCAGGTAATGGCCGCCACCAGACGCAGCTTTGAGAGCCACGGCCAGTAGCCAAACGCCAGCGCGGCATAGCCAATCGACTGGAACGGGGCGCTCAGTTCACGGGGAGCCTGGAGCAAAAATGCGCACCAGCGGGAGTCCCAGTTGACATGCCACTGGGCGTAAATGCCAGGCAGATTTATCAGCATCCCCACCGTAATCAGCCATGCGCCGAGGCGGCGATAATGATGCAGGCTAAACTGGCCTTTCAGCCAGCCGCTGCGCATCAGAGCGGCGCCCAGCAGCATCATCCCCGCCAGCTGCCAGCCATACTGCGCGCCCAACGCCAGCAGATTTGACGAGAGCAGATCGACGCGGTTACTGATAGCTTCTACGCCACCATTCACCTTCCAGAACTGTTCATACTGAAGATTTGCCGCATCCGGAACCCATGAGCGATTGGGCGCATCGCCGGAGATAAAACCAAGCAGCAGCAAAACGCCCACGCCCGTGAGATACAGCAGCGCACCGGTATTGAACAACTGCCGGGTGCCTGGCGCATCGCGAACCATGCGCCAGCAAACCAGCCCAACCAGGCCGTAAGCCAGCAGGATATCGCCATCCCACAGCAATAAAGCGTGCATGAAACCGAGCAGAACAAGCAGCGTAAGGCGTGACTGGATCCAGCGTTTGCCGCGATGTAACAGCATCTGCAGGCCCGCGCCGAACAGCAAAGCGAATAAGGTGAGGAATTTGACCTGGGCTAATAAGTCGAGCACCGCCCAGGTCCAGGCGTCGCTCAGAGAAACAGAACCCGACCAGGCGGGATTAATATACGCCGCCTTCGGTAAACCGAAGGCCACGATATTTAGCAGCAGGATGCCGAGAATAGCGACGCCCCGGACAAAATCCAGCGTAACGTTTCTCTCCATGTTTCCTGCCTGCTTAAGGGTTAGCTGTGACGAACGGCGCGCAGGAACTCC
>DALYUA010000274.1:0-4904 GCA_031993245.1 Buttiauxella sp.
AAGGAGCTGGCGCTGGATGCCAGCATTGACGCGCCGAATCTGGATAACGAGCTTCCGGGACTCGGCGGCACGGCGAAGGGCACGATTAAAGTCCGCGGCGATGTGAAGGCACCGCAGCTGCTTGCCGATTTCACCGCGAATGGCCTGCGCTGGCAGGAACTTTCTATTGCACGCGTGCTGTTGAAAGGGGATGTGAAATCCACCGACCAAATCGGCGGTAACCTGAATCTTCGCGTGGAGCGCATCGAGCAACCGGGGGTGAACATTAATCTCGTCACTCTGGAAGCGAAAGGCAGCGAGAAGCAGCATCAGCTCCAGTTGCGCATTCAGGGCGAGCCGGTCTCCGGGCAGCTTAACCTCAGCGGCGGCTTCGATCGCGCTGAAGAACGCTGGCGCGGCAGCCTTTCGGATACTCATTTTGATACGCCGGTTGGCCCATGGCGCCTGAATCGCGCCATTGCGCTGGATTACCGCAACAAAGAACAGAAAATCAGTATCGGGCCGCACTGCTGGAATAACCCGAACGCTGAACTCTGTATTCCACAAACTATTGATGCCGGCGCGAAGGGGCGTGCGGTCGTGAACCTTAACCGTTTCGACCTCGCCATGCTGAAACCTTTTATGCCCGAAACCACTCAGGCGAGCGGAACGTTCAGCGGGCGTGCTGAGGTTAGCTGGGACAGCGAGGCCGGTGGTCTGCCGCAAGGGCAGGTAACGCTGAACGGACGCGGCGTGAAGGTAATCCAGGATGTGAACGACAGCCCGCTGCCGGTCTCATTTGACACGTTGAACCTCAGCGCAGAACTGAAAAACAACCGTGCCCAGCTTGGCTGGCTGCTGCGGGTGGCGAACAACGGCCAGTTCGACGGGCAGGTGCAAATTACCGATCCAGAAGGCCGTCGTAACCTTGCCGGCAACGTCAACATGCGCGGTTTCGACCTTGCTATCGCCAACGCCATTTTCTCTCGTGGTGAAAAGGCTGCCGGCAAGCTCAACGCAAACTTGCGTCTGGGCGGTAATCTGGAGCGGCCGCAGATGTTCGGGCAGCTGCAGCTAAACGGCGTGGATATCGACGCTAACTTTATGCCGTTTGATATGCAGCCAAGCCAGGTGGCTATGAACTTCAACGGCATGAGTTCAACATTAGTCGGCACGGTGCGCACCAGACAGGGAGATATTGCCCTGAGCGGCGATGCGGACTGGACGCAGCTCGACAACTGGCGCGCGCGCGTGGCGGCAAAAGGTAACAAAGTACGTATCACCGTACCGCCTATGGTACGTCTGGACGTCTCGCCGGATATTGTATTTGTTGCCACGCCAAGTCTGTTCACGCTGGATGGCAGTGTCGATATCCCCTGGGCGCGTATCCTCGTTCATGAAGTGCCGGAAAGCTCGGTAGGCGTCTCCAGCGATGAAGTAATGCTGGATAAGAACCTCAGGCCGGAGAAGCCGCAAACCGCAGGTATTCCGATCAATAGCAACCTGATTATCCATGTCGGCAATAATGTACGTATGGACGCGTTTGGCCTTAAGGCACGTCTGAGCGGCGACCTGAAAATGGTCCAGGATCGTCAGGGTCTGGGTCTTAACGGCCAGATTAATATCCCGGAAGGGCGTTACCATGCCTATGGCCAGGATTTAATTGTACGTAAAGGTGAGCTGCTATTCTCAGGTCCGCCGGATCAGCCGCTGCTGAATATCGAGGCCATCCGTAACCCGGATGCCACCGAAGATAACGTTATCGCTGGCCTTCGCGTCACGGGAATGGCCGATGAACCGAAAGCTGAAATATTTTCGGATCCCGCCATGTCGCAGCAGGAAGCCTTGTCCTACCTGCTTCGCGGGCAGGGGCTGGACTCTACCGGCGATGGAGGCGACGCATTAACCTCCGCGCTTGTTGGTCTGGGGGTTGCACAGAGTGGGCAGGTTGTGGGTAAAATCGGCGAGACGTTTGGCGTAAGCAATCTGGCGCTGGATACCGAGGGAGTGGGCGACTCCTCCCAGGTGGTGGTCAGCGGCTATGTACTGCCAGGTCTGCAGGTAAAATATGGGGTAGGGATCTTTGATTCCCTGGCGACGTTGACGTTACGCTATCGCCTGATGCCTAAGCTATATATGGAAGCGGTGTCTGGCGTAGACCAGGCTCTCGATTTGCTCTATCAGTTTGAGTTTTAGCAATGCGAATATTTGTTTACGGCAGTTTACGACGCAAGCAGGGCAACAGCCACTGGATGACTAACGCCCAGTGGCTGGGCGATCATACACAGGTTGACTATGTGCTCTACAGTCTTGGCCACTATCCGGGCGCAGTGCCGGGTGATGGAAATGTACAGGGCGAGGTCTACCGTATTGATGCCTCCACGCTCGCTGAACTGGATGCCCTGCGCACTAAAGGCGGCGAGTATAAACGTCAGCTTATTCAGACGGCTTACGGCAGCGCATGGATGTACGTGTACCAGCGTCCTGTGGGTGGCTTAACCCGTATCGATAGCGGTAACTGGTTGGATAAAGAATAGGTTAGCGCTGTTTATCGTACAGGGCTGCACTGACGGGTAGCGCGCTTTTGTTGTTTACCCGCTTAACAATCCCGTTTACCCATAAAAAAACACCGCCAGCTGGCGGTGTTTTCACATACTTTGCAGAAAGAAGAATTACTTCTTCGCTGCGCGCTCGAAGGAAGCAACGATTTCCGCTTTAGCGGCTTCGGCGTTGTCCCAGCCTTCAACTTTCACCCATTTGCCTTTCTCCAGCGCTTTATACTGCTCGAAGAAGTGGGAGATCTGCGCTTTCAGCAGCTCTGGCAGATCGTTCACATCCTTGATGTGATCGTATTCTTTGCTCAGTTTGGTGTGCGGAACCGCAACCAGTTTGGCATCTTCACCAGCTTCGTCGGTCATTTTCAGCACGCCAACCGGGCGGCAACGAATCACGGAGCCTGGCTGCAGCGGGTACGGCGTCGGCACCAGCACGTCAACCGGGTCACCGTCTAAAGAGAGGGTGTGGTTGATGTAGCCGTAGTTGCACGGATAGAACATTGCGGTAGACATGAAACGGTCAACGAACAGCGCGCCGGTGTCTTTATCAACTTCATATTTGATAGGATCGGCGTTTGCTGGAATTTCGATAACAACGTAGATGTCTTCTGGCAGATCTTTGCCCGCTGGGACGTTGAGTAAGCTCATGTCTGTTTCCTTTAAACTGGTGTCATTCAAGTGCCCGGTATTATAGCCAACTGGCTTTAAATGTCCTGGACTCTTTTCTTACAGATTCACCGGGCGGTCGATTTTCAGAGCGCTCCGTCGGTGGAATCATCCATAAACGCAGCTGCATCCTTTATAAATAAGTGTAAGCGTTTACATAGTAAGGAAAAGGCGCTCTTCAGGTATAAAAAAAACGCTGCCAAACACATCTGCTATAAACACCGCATCAATAGCTTTTCCGTGGCGTCAGCTCTGACAGGACACTTAACATTTTCGTTACTTTTTCGAATTGTGATGTAACTCATTCTGTTACATCTCAGGTCGGCTATAGTTTTCCGCGAAGGCCAGATTTTAACCAACAATAACCCTACGAGGATGCACCTATGTGGAAGCGCTTACTTTTGGTCTCTGCAGTCTCCGCAGCAATGTCGTCTATGGCCATTGCTGCTCCATTAACCGTTGGCTTTTCGCAGGTGGGTTCTGAATCCGGCTGGCGCGCGGCAGAAACTTCGGTTGCAAAGAGCGAGGCCGAGAAACGTGGCATTACGCTGAAAATCGCCGATGGACAACAAAAGCAGGAAAACCAGATTAAAGCCGTGCGTTCGTTTATCGCTCAGGGCGTGGATGCGATTTTTATTGCGCCAATCGTTGCCACGGGCTGGGAACCGGTACTGCAGGAAGCAAAAGAAGCCAAAATTCCGGTCTTCCTGCTCGACCGTAATATCGACGTTAAAGATAAATCGCTGTACATGACCGTAGTCACCACTAACAACGTGCTGGAAGGCCAGTTGATTGGCGAATGGCTGCTAAAAGAGCTGAACGGCAAGCAATGTAACGTGGTCGAGCTGCAAGGCACAGTAGGTGCGAGCGTGGCCATCGATCGTAAGAAAGGCTTTGCCGATGCCATCTCTAAAGCCTCCAATGTGAAAATTATCCGCTCTCAGTCCGGCGACTTTACCCGCAGTAAAGGTAAAGAGGTCATGGAAAGCTTTATCAAAGCTGAGAACAACGGCAAGAACATCTGCATGGTTTATGCGCATAACGACGACATGGTGATCGGCGCCATTCAGGCCATCAAAGAAGCGGGTCTGAAACCTGGTAAAGATATCCTCACCGGTTCAATTGACGGCGTGCCGGATATCTACAAAGCGATGATGGACGGCGAAGCAAACGCCAGCGTGGAACTGACGCCAAACATGGCAGGGCCTGCGTTTGACGCGCTTGAGAAATTCAAAAAAGACGGCACCATGCCGGAAAAAGTAACCATTACCAAATCCACCCTTTACCTGCCTGATACGGCTAAAGAAGAGTTAGAGAAGAAAAAATCGATGGGTTATTAATTCGTCCCTTGCCGGAAGGACCGTTGTATGTAGGGCGGATAAGCGTAGCGTCATCCGCCATTCAGAGCGTAGTCCACTATGAATGGCAAAGGTGGATGGCGCTGTTGCTTATCCACCCTACAGTTACTTTGGCAGGAGTTCGTTTATGAACACAAGCAATCAGGAAATTCTGCGCACGGAAGGCCTGAGTAAGTTTTTCCCGGGGGTTAAGGCGCTCGACAAAGTGGACTTTAGCTTACGGCGTGGGGAAATCATGGCGCTGCTCGGTGAAAACGGGGCCGGGAAATCAACGTTAATCAAAGCGTTGACTGGCGTTTATCAGCGTGACAGCGGCAATATTTATCTGGAGGGTGAATCTGTTTCG
>DALYUA010000275.1:0-4900 GCA_031993245.1 Buttiauxella sp.
GTGACATACGGATTAACAGTCCGCCGTTCTACCGACTGAACTACAGAGGAATCGTAGTGCGGCATATCTTAGCGAGTGCGCCTGGTTTGTCAAACCCTGAATCAGTCTGCGGCTGCTGTTTGCAGATTCTCTCAACGTTTTGTTGCCTTTTCAGGCGATCGGCAGCAAAAATTCTTTGCAGGATAAGCATTTGTAAATCATTATTTGAAATGTGGTTTCACTTCTCTCACAGGTCACCTTTGAACTTACATACCGCAGTACGCCAGCGCGTTGAGAAAACGCACTGGTATGCCAACAGAAAAAACTATCGCACCCTTTTCTGGCGCGAAATCACTCCCCTCGCCGTGCCTATCTTCCTGGAAAATACCTGTGTGTTAATGATGGGCGTGCTGAGTACTTTCCTCGTGAGCTGGCTGGGTAAAGAAGCGATGGCGGGCGTCGGGCTGGCCGATAGCTTCAACATGGTAATCATTGCCTTTTTTGCCGCCATCGATCTGGGTACAACGGTGGTTGTCGCCTTCAGCCTCGGTAAGCTCGATCCAAAACGAGCGCGAGCGGCGACGCGTCAGTCTCTGGTGCTGATGACGATTGTTGCGCTATTCCTGGCGATAGGTATTCATCTGGCCGGCGAGCATATCGTGAACGTTATTGCCGGGGAGGCGACGGCGGAAGTGAAGGCGCTGGCGCTTTCCTATCTGCAAACCACAGTCTGGAGTTATCCCGCCGCGGCCATTGCTCTTATTGGCAGCGGCGCGTTGCGCGGGGCAGGCAACACGAAAATCCCTCTGCTGATTAATGGCGGTATGAACATCCTCAACATTATGATCAGCAGCGTGCTGATCTACGGCCTGTTCGACTGGCAGGGCATGGGCTTTGTTGGAGCCGGGCTGGGGCTGACCATCTCTCGCTACATTGGCGCGATAGGAATTATCTACGTGCTGATGATTGGCTTTAATCCTGCGTTGCGCATCTCGCTTAAAAGTTACTTTACGCCGCTGAAGCTCAGTATCCTGTGGGAAGTGCTCGGCATCGGCATTCCCGCCAGCATCGAGTCTGTTTTGTTCAACAGCGGCAAGCTGTTAACGCAGATGTTCGTGGCCGGTATGGGCACCAACGTTATCGCCGGTAACTTTATCGCTTTCTCGATTGCAGCATTAATTAACCTGCCGGGGAACGCCCTGGGCTCTGCGTCGACCATTATTGTTGGCAAGCGTTTAGGCAAAGGGCAAATCGGGCAGGCAGAGCGGCAGTTGCGGCATGTATTCTGGCTATCGACGATTGGTCTGACAATTATCGCCTGGGGAACCGCGCCTTTCGCCGGGCTGTTCGCCTCGTTCTACACGCGTGAAGCCGACGTAAAAGAAGTGGTTAAAGTGCTTATCTGGCTTAACGCTGCTTTTATGCCGATTTGGGCAGCGTCATGGGTGCTGCCGGCCGGGCTGAAAGGCGCGCGCGATGCACGTTTTGCGATGTGGGTTTCCATGCTTGGCATGTGGGGCTGCCGGGTGGTGGCAGGCTATACGCTGGGGATCGTGCTGGGCATGGGCGTGGTGGGTGTCTGGCTGGGAATGTTCCTTGACTGGGCGGTTCGCGGCGTATTCTTCTACTGGCGCATGGTAAGCGGACGCTGGCTGAAGAAATACCCGCGCCCGGAAAAACAGCCTGTCATAGCAGTACCGGCAGTTGAGCAAAATAAAAGCTGAAAGGCTACGCTTAGCAAAACGCTTCTGTCTGGAATAAAAATTATGCCCCTGAAATCGTTTTGCAGTTTGCTGCTCCTGATCGCCTCTCAGAGCGCGCTGGCCATCAGCTATCCGTTACCGCCGGAAGGCAGTCGCCTGGTGGGTAGCCCGCTAAAAATTACCGTTCCGCAGGGAAACAGGCTGCCGCTTGAGGCCTTTGCGGCACAATATGGCCAGGGGCTAAGCAACCTTATAGAAGCCAACCCCGGTGTGGATGTGTTTTTGCCTCATGCCGGCTCGGAACTGGCGATCCCACAGCAGTTAATATTGCCGGATACCGTGCGCGAGGGCGTTGTCGTCAATGTCGCAGAAATGCGGCTCTACTATTACCCGCCGGAGGGTGGCACGGTTGAGGTTTTCCCGATAGGCATCGGTCAGGCGGGGCGAGAAACCCCACGCAGTTGGGTAACCCGCGTTGAGCGCAAACAGGAGGGGCCGACATGGGTTCCTACCGCGAACACACGTCGCGCGTATGCCAAAGAGGGAAGAAGTCTTCCGGCCTACGTGCCGGCGGGACCGGATAATCCGATGGGGCTTTACGCCATTTATATCGGCAGGTTTTATGCGATTCACGGCACCAATGCCAATTTCGGGATCGGATTGCGGGTTAGCCAGGGCTGCATTCGCCTGCGTAATGACGATATTAAATACCTGTTCGAGAACGTCCCGGAGGGAACACGCGTTCAGCTTATTGACCAGCCGGTGAAAGTGACGACCGAGCCGGATGGCTCCCGCTGGCTGGAGGTGCATGAGCCGCTATCCCGCAACCGTAGCGAATTTGAATCGACCAACAAAGTGCCGTTGCCTTTAACTCCCTCGCTTAACGAGGCGATGAAAGGACAGGGCGTTGATATACTTCGCGTTAGCGGCGAGCTGGAACGCCGTTCAGGGATGCCGGTAAATATCAGTGAAGCGGCGCCGGGAATAAGGGCGGGGTAGTTGACACGTCGCGAAAAATATACCGTTGTGCCCCGGGGCCAACGGTATGCAGGCAAATTAGAAGGAAGACCAGTTCTGATTTTCTACGGATTTGCGCGACGGTTTGGTTGCCAGTATGCGGGCAGCCGGTCTTACATTTTCAGCCTCTGGTTTCCCTTGCGAATCATGCAGGACAAAGGTTCGGATGTTTTCCAGCAGCAGGCCCGCCTGTTCTTTCAGAGAGCTGCTGGCCGCCGAGGACTCTTCCACAAGAGAGGCGTTCTGTTGGGTGGTGGTATCAATCTGCCCCATAGCGGCATTAATTTGTCCGATACCATCACTCTGCTCATGGCTGGCCTGAGTGATCTCTTCGACAAGCTGCTGGACGCGAGAGACGTTCTCTACTATCTCCCGCATGCCATTGTCTGCCTGAGTAACAAGCCCGCGGCCGTCCGTGATTTTGCTTACCGAAACGCTGATGATATCGCGGATTTCTTTGGCTGAGGCGGAGCTACGTTGTGCCAGCGTCCTGACTTCACCGGCCACGACGGCAAAACCACGTCCCTGTTCACCCGCGCGGGCAGCTTCCACGGCGGCATTAAGCGCCAGGATATTGGTCTGGAAGGCGATACCTTCAATAACGGTGATAATATCCGTCATTTTCTCTGACGCGTGGTGAATTTCCTCCATAGCCGCAGAAACAGAATGCATGCGGTCGGTGTTTATCCTGACCACCTGGCCTGTCTCGGTGAACAGACCGTTCACACGGCGGGCATTCTCTGCCGTACTTTTTATGGTCGACGTCAGTTGCTCAAGGGTGGCTGCGGTTTCCTCTACGCTTGCGGCTTGCTCTTCCGTACGGGAGGCCAGATCCTGATTACCGGCATCAATTTCATTTGCCGCCATCGCAATACTTTCCGCACCGGTTCTGACGTTTCTGACGGTCGTTCCCAGCGCCGTCACCATTTCCTGAAGAGAACCCATCAGTTGTCCGAGTTCGTCGCGGGAATCAACCTGTACTTTGGTTGTGAGATCGCCTGCTGCCACTCTGCCAGCAACGGTAAGAGCCTGCTTAAGCGGACGGGTGATGCTTCGGGTGATGTACCATGCGATAAACGCGCCTGAAACTACTCCGAGGATCACGAACAGCAACATCAGCAGCTCAGTCTTTCTTGAGGTTTTCTGAATCTCTGCGTGGGTATCATCGATAAGCTGTTTCTGAAACGCCAGCAGCGCCTGCAGGGCCTGAATATATTGCTGGGTAGCCGGCAGGAATTTTTCGGAAATGAACATATTCATACTTTCCACTTCTCCGCGCTCTGCCATGCTAAAGCCTTCGCTGCGCAGCGCGAGATATTTCTCGCGTGCTGCCACTATCGCGCTCAGCCGGGCTTTTGCCGTTTCATGTTTAATGAGTGGAATAAGATTGGACTGCACCGCGGTCGTTTTCTCAGAGTCAGTGGCTATATTACTGAGTATTTTATTTCGCAACGCTGCATTTTCGGTGCCCATTGCAGCCGTGGCATTCCCGCTGTTACGGTCAACCAAAGTAAGCCATTCTTCAGCAAGCCGCTCTTTCTTCAGATCGAGGTTTATCATTTCGTCCACATCACGGACGTTTGCGCTGGTGAATTGCCTGGCGCTGAGCCCCATCATGACCATCAGGAGCAGTACAATACAAAATCCGGCGCCAAGCCGGGTGCCTACGCGCATGTCATTAATTTTCATACAATCTCCTTTGATTCTTGCTTCCGATAGTAACGCTCTGAACATTCAGATGACCTGTAGGGACTGACAATTTGTTACCTCCCTGTAAACAGGTATCGGAAAAATGCTTGTTTTCTGTAGAACTTTCATCCGAAGGTGAACGCGGCAGATAAAGGAGAGGGGGATGTGGTGAAGAAGAGAAAAGAAAAAAGCCATTTCTCACGGGAAGGAAATGGCGAATAAATGATTACCTGTTTTAGTATCTTTGCCAGGTTGTGCAGCAGAATACCTGTAACCTGGCGGGGCAAACGGCAGAAAAGGAAGCAGTTTGTGTTTCATTTTTGTTAAGTACACATTATTCGGGCTAAAAAATGCTTCGTTTATGGCGTACTGCCGGGTTAATACAGAAATGATGTACCTGCTGGTATTGAAAGCCGGAAAATGAAGAGGTGAATGTGAATAGATGAGGCGCGAACCTAAAAGCAAAAAGCCCGCTTAAGTTTCCTTAAGCGGGCTTCTTAAATATGGCTCCT
>DALYUA010000276.1:0-4897 GCA_031993245.1 Buttiauxella sp.
CCGTTCTGAGAAAAACGTAGCCCTGGTGCCGGGCCTGACGCAGCAACAGCTGATTGCAGCAAATTCCATACAGCAGCTTCCCCAGCTGGACGTCATTTTCCCGATTGTTCACGGCACGCTTGGCGAAGATGGTTCCCTGCAGGGCATGTTACGTGTAGCAAACCTGCCGTTTGTCGGCTCCGGCGTGCTTGGTTCAGCGGTGAGCATGGATAAAGACGTGACCAAACGCCTGCTGCGTGATGCCGGGCTGAACATCGCGCCGTTTATCACCCTGACCCGCGCCAGCCGCGGCAAAATCAGCTTTGCCGACGTGGAAAAACAGCTCGGCCTGCCGCTGTTTATCAAACCGGCGAACCAGGGCTCGTCCGTTGGCGTAAGTAAGGTAAACAACGCGCAGCAGTACGACACCGCCGTCGCGCTCGCCTTCGAATTCGATCACAAAGTTGTGGTGGAAACGGGCATTAAAGGCCGCGAAATTGAATGCGCCGTGCTGGGCAATGACGACCCACAGGCCAGCACCTGCGGCGAAGTGGTGGTGAACAGCGATTTCTACTCTTACGACACTAAATACATCGATGATAAAGGCGCACAGGTTGTGGTTCCGGCCAGGCTGTCCGCAGAGATCAACGATAAGATCCGCAAGATCGCCGTGCACGCTTACCAGGCGCTTGAATGCAGCGGCATGGCACGCGTGGATGTGTTCCTGACCGAAAACAACGAAGTGATTATCAATGAAATAAACACGCTGCCGGGCTTCACCAACATCAGCATGTATCCAAAACTCTGGCAGGCGAGCGGGCTGGATTACCAGACGCTTATCACCCGCCTGATTGAGCTGGCGCTGGAGCGCCATCAGCAGGATAGCGCTCTTAAAAGCTCAATTACCGGCTGAGTTACTCTTTTGCCGAGCCCGGTTCTTCAGGTTCCGGGCGGCGGCGAATCACAAGCCCCGCAAACCAGAAACAGATAACCCACGTCACCAGCCCTACCGCATAGCTTTGCCAGCCTTCGGTTTTAAAGCCCAGCAGGCCAATTACGCCGTTGAGGATGAAAATCATCCCAATCGCCACGGCATAATAGTGCCAGTCGCGACGCATTTTTAAGCTCAGGGTTTTCGCAGTCATGGTGCCATCCATCAGGATAAAAAGAAGTTGGCGCATTGTCGCACAGCCCGCGAAAAGAGACCGCACGTTAATAGACGTCAATCGGGATAATGTTACAAGAATTTCATTTAAGTTACAGAATTGTGATTTAACGCAAAAAATGCAAATCCAGGAGGATTCCGGCGCGGAAATTACCAACAATCTGATATTGACAAACCTTATGACCTGCCAAACTTGCTGACATTATCGGGCGGAAACCTGACTGGCGTTTCGGTTTTATGGGAGGTCAAAATGACTGATATCACTTTGTCGAAACACGTTGTCCCCGCGACGATTACTGTTTCTACAACCAAAACAGGCGGCGCGACGCTGAGCAATATCGCTTACGCGGTATTTATTCTGTTTTGCTTCTGGGTCGGCAGTCAGCTACTGAATTTACTGGTCCATGCCCCCGGCGTGCTGGAACATCTTGCTCAGGGCAACGATGCGACACGCCCACGTATCGAAATGGGGCTGGCTGTCAGCACCGTATTCGGTCTGGTGCCCTTCCTGCTGGGCTGCCTGTTCCTTGGCATGATTGGGCTTGCGGTTAAATATCGCCACCGCCACTATTATTAAACCCTCCGTGGAGGGGTTTTTTAGCGCTTCATACAGGCCGCACGTCTGTCATCAACTCGTTTAGCAAACCACGCCGTTGTCAGATTGCGCGTGATTTTTGGGCTCTCAAGCGTAATGCCCGGCAGCATTTCTCGCGCTAGTTTCTTACCCGCTTTTTTCTCTGCCAGCGCATAGACCTGTTCGTACAAATCGGTTTTTTCGAAATCAATGCTATCGCCTTTTTGCAATGCCCGGTGGATCTGGCTGTCGCTCATATCCAGCTTTGCTGCCAGCTTTCTTACCGCCAGTTCTGTGCTGCCCGGTTTGTCGGTATTGTAGAGGATCAGATCGCCATCCAGCGCCAGTTTTACACCCGCTGCTTTACTTACCGCATTCTGGAAGGCGGCGTTACGGCTGGCATACCAACCTGCATTGAAGTCCGCAAAACGGTAGAGGGGCCGGCTGTAACTGGCCGGGTAGTTCAACAGATGATAAGTGCCGAACCATATCCCGCCACGGCGCGTGAAGACTTCCTGACGCACGGTTCCTTCCATCTTCCACGGATAGCCGTCCGTATGCTGTTCGGCAAAGGCGATGCTGACCTGCATCGGCCCGCCGGTACGCACCGGATTGAGGCTACCAAACAGCTTCTGCCCCATCGGCACCATATCGATAAGGTCATCGAATATCGCGCTTAGCTGCCCTTCTGTTTTGACGTTATCCAGGCGCTCGCTGTAGCTCTTGCCGTTGGGAGAGTTAATCAGCAGCGCGGTACGCACCAGAAAAGCCGGGATATGTAGCTTTTCAGCACGGCGATCAATCTCTTTCCAGGCAATTTTACTCAGGTTTGGCACGGCCGGATCCGCCACCAGGTTGGACTCCTGCCGGGCGACCGCCAGTACCGAACAGATATTCTCTTCGCTCGGGGTAATATCCTGGCTCTTAAACGTTGTTGCCAAATCTTTTGCCCAACCGTTGCGATCTTTCTGGCTGGCTGGCAGCTTGCGCTTCACGACGGCTTCCACATCCACCGGCTTTGCGGTTTCTGAAACCGGTGCGGTAGATTTGGTGGTACAGCCTGCGAGAACCAGAACCGCTCCCAGGCTGAGGGCGAAAAGTCCATATGGTCGGTTTTGCGTTGCAGTCGTCATAACGTTCCGTTGTGATGGTTTTGTAAGGCAAGGCGGCTATAAGCGAGCACCGCCCCCTGGGTTTCATCCCGGCGGCTTAACAATAGCAATTCTGCGACAAAGCTTTTATCGGAGATTGGCTGATAAACCAGGTGAGGAATGGCGACGCGGGTGAAAGAATCCGGCAACAACGCTACGCCCGGCCCGGAGGCGGCTATTGCAAGCGCACCGAGCGTGCTGCTGGCATACCGCAGATCCGCCCCCTCCTTATCCCATTGCTGATGCATCTGGTTCAGCGCTTCGTCCCCAACGCCTGCGGCATACACCACCAGCGGAAACTTTGCCAGCATCGCAAGGGTTACCGACTTAACGCCTGCCAGAGGATGTTCTGCTGAAATTCCAAACATCATCGGCCACTCGCCAATTTTTGTGGCATCGATAACCGCAGGAAGCGCGCCCGCAGGCGGTGAATAGGCAATATCAATTTGCCCCAGCACAAGCGCTTCCATCAGCGCCTTCGGAGCCAGCTCCTGAAGCTGTATTTCCACATCCGGAGAGTGAAGACGAAACGCACGCACATGCTCCATGAGTTTACCGGAGAGGACCGCATTACCGGCAAAACCAATTCTTACGCAGCCCGTTTCGCCACGCAGAGCACGCTGCACTATGGTTTTACTGTGCCCGGCCTGCCCAAGCGTGCGTTTTGCTTCCGGAAGCAATAGCCTGCCCGCCTCGGTCAGCTCGACTTTGCGGCTGGTGCGGGTAAAAAGCAGTCCGCCTAACTCCTCTTCCAGCGCGCGAATTTGCATGCTCAGCGCGGGCTGCACGATGTTGAGAAGCTTTGCGGCCTGGCCAAAATGGCCGCATTCGGCAACAGCAACAAAATAGCGTAAATGCCGTAGTTCCATGCTCAAATCCATCATTAATAGTGATTAATCAATCATATCAATATATTTGAAGCATCACTATTTTATGACCAGAATATCTGCATACACACCACCGCTGGAGTTAATGATGAACAAACAATACCTTGAAGACCGTCTCGCCATTAGCGATCTGTTAAATGGCTGGATGCACCGTGACCTGTCACAGTGGGATGAACTGGGCAAACTGTTTCACCCGGAAGGCACTATCGAAGTGACCTGGTTTGAGGGTTTAGCGAGCGAGTTTATTAAAGGGTCAATGCGTATGGGCGAATCTGACATCGGCACCAAACATGTAATTGGCAACCCGATGGTTATGTTTAACGCCGCGCAAAACAAAGCGATTACGGAAACCAACGCGATGATTATCGGCCAGAACAGCAAGCTGGCGCTGGGCGCGACCTGCCATAATCGCTTTTACGACATGATAGAGAAACGCAACGGCGAGTGGAAAATTCTGCGTCGCCAGGTGGTTTACGATTTTGGCACCTTTGATTTTCCGCTTGGCGTGGTGGAAATCGATCGTGAAACGGTGAATCGCTACCCGATTGCGTACGCGCCGCTTGCCTATATGCTGGAAAAATCAGGTTTTCCTGTACAGCGTATATTTGCGACTAAAGGGTCTGAGCTTGAAACTAAAATGAAAGAAGAAGCCGAAAGCTGGCTCGCCGCCTGACAAAACGTGCGCTTTTCTTGACATAACGTTGACAAATAATTGCCTGGTCAGTAGTTTCATTTGTAATTACTGACCAGGCAAATAACATGCGTACCAATCCGGGTATTATCGATAACAAACTCCATCTCGGCTTGCTCATCCATCTGGCAAACCAGTTTAAAGATCAGCTTATCAGCCACTATTTCTCCGGGGCTGATATCACTGCCGCACAGTTCAAAGTGCTTATCCATATCTATAAAGGTATTACCAGCCCGGTAGAAATCAGTAAGAACCTGGTGATGGACGCAGGCGCCATGAGCCGCATGGTCGATCGCATGGTTAAGCACGATCTCATCGTGCGCAATCCTAATCCCACGGATAAACGCCAGGTGATTCTGGCGCTGACCGACAAAGGTCTGGTTATTTGCGATCGCTTTCAGAACGAGGCACTTAGCTCGATCCTCGGCGATCTCACCGCACGACTCACCC
>DALYUA010000277.1:0-4886 GCA_031993245.1 Buttiauxella sp.
AGGTGCAGGACGATTATCGGATTGAATTTCTGCAAGAACACCTGAGCTATTTGCATCAGGCAATGGCCGACGGCAGCAATTGTCTGGGTTATCACATGTGGACGTTTATTGACTGCTGGTCGTGGCAAAACGCTTATAAAAACCGCTACGGCTTTTATCGCCTGGATTTAGCGACCCAGCAGCGTTCGCTGAAAAAATCGGGGCAATGGTTCCGGTCGGTAATTGAAAATAACGGGTTCGAGGGGGCATAGCATGTCTTACTTTGAAAAGCTGGCCGAAAAAATGCTGCCGGTGGCAAACGCCATTGGCAACCAGCGGCATATGCAGGCGATCCGTAACGGGCTAATTTCTATTTTACCCCTGACGATTGTCGGATCGTTTTTTGTTATTTTGCTCAATATTCCCATCAAAGGCTATATGGATTTTATCGCGCCCTGGCGCGATATGCTGGATGTGCCTTTCCGTTTTACCGTCGGGCTGATGTCGCTGTATGCCGCTTTCACCATTGGTTCGTTCCTGGGAAAAAGCTACAAGCTCAACGATATTACCAGCGGGCTGCTGGCGATGTTAGCGACCCTGCTGATGATTGTGCCGGTTAATATTAAAGAGGGTATTACCGTTGCCGGCGAGGCGGTTTCCGGGCGCTATATTCCCATTACGTCGCTAAGCTCGCAGGGATTATTTGGCGCGATTATTTCGTCGCTGATTGCCATTGAGATCTACCGGTTTATCAAAGTCCGCAATATTGAAATTAAAATGCCAGAAGGTGTGCCGCCGGTGGTGGCAAGCTCCTTCTCGGCGCTCTTCCCGACCCTTGCAGTGGTGTTGATCTTCTGGATCCCGCGCCACTTTTTGAATATCGATATTAACGCCATCATCAGCTTTATCATTATGCCGCTGAAGGGCTTTATGACCGGTACTAATCTGTTTGGCGGGATCGTCACGCAGTTCTTTATCGATCTGTTCTGGGTGTTTGGGATCCACGGACATGCCGTCATGGGGCCGCTGATCCGTCCGCTTTGGGATCAGGCGATTGTGCAGAATATGGAGCTGTTCCAGGCCGGCACCAGCGCTTACGAGCTGCCGAATATTTTCACCGAGCAGTTCTTCCAGTGGTATGCCCAGATGGGCGGTACCGGTTCGACGCTTGCCCTGGTGGTGCTGTTTATCCGTTCGAAAGCCACCTATCTTAAGTCGCTGGGTAAGCTGTCGTTTATTCCGGGCCTGTTTAATATCAACGAGCCGATGATTTTCGGCGCGCCGATAGTGATGAATCCGATTCTGGCCGTTCCGTTCATACTCGCGCCGATGGTGAATACCGTGGTGGTGTACCTGTTTACCATTACCGGGCTTATCCCGCGCATGATGGTGAAACCGCCGTTTACTATTCCGGCTCCGCTAGGGGCGCTTATCACCACCAACTGGAATCTGATAGCCTGCGGGCTGGTGTTTATCTGCTTCTTTATTTCGCTGGCTATTTACTATCCGTTCTTCAAAGTTTATGAGAAGAAAATGTTGGAAACCGAGCTGCAACAGCGCGAAGAAGAGAAGGCAAAGCAGCTGGCGGATGCGTAAAGGCGATATCAGGTGGCGCTTTGCTTACCCGACCTACAAACCAATCCTTGTAGGGTGGATAAGCGTAAGCGCCATCCACCCACCTTTCTTACATCAGAAAGCCGTTTCTAACGTGTCCAGCACGTTATATTCCTCGTCCACCAGCAGCAGCGCTTTCCACTTGTCGAACGTCAGACACGGGTGTGAGGTGCTGAACACCAGAATATCGCCAACCTGCACGTCGGCACCGGGCTTGAGTTTCAGCATTGCGTGCTGATCCATAATGCCTGTGGTTTCGATGGTTTCGATGGTTTCAGCCGGTTGCGCCAGCGCTTTTCCCTGGCGGTAGTGCGCGACGGGCTGCGGCAAGCCTGCGTCGAAGGCGCTGTCGCGTTTGCCGAAGTTCACAATCGCGCGGTCGCTTTCTGGTACCGATTGCACCATGGCGACCAGTTCAAGCGCGGAGACTAAATCCCCGCCCAAATCGCAGGCAACTTTGTCGCGGGCCATCAGTTCATCCTGCGCTTCCTGATAAATCCCCGCATCGTGCGTGATGTAGCAACCCGGGCGGATTACCACGCGGCAGCTTGCTGGCTTCTGCGCCTCCAGCCAGACGTTACATACCACGTCATACCAGACCGAGCCCGCGCCGGTAAGAATAAATTCCCCTTCCACATAACGCTCAAGCTGGCAGGCCAGGGCTGCGGCATCGCGCAAAAGCGCCTCCACTTTTGGCTGCGGGTTTTCGCCGTGCAGCACGCCTTCGTACAGCTCCAGACCACGTAAACGCAGACCCGGCAAGCCTGAAATCGCTTCTGCAAGCACGAGAGCCTGCTCCGCGGTACGGCAGCCGCAGCGCCCGCCCGGCACGCCCAGCTCAAGCAAAATATCAAGCCGTTGGTTCTGTGCGCTAAAGAAGGCGGAGAGCGTTTGGGCGTTGGCGATGCTGTCTACGCAGCAGAGGTAATCTACGTCCGGATATTCACTTTTTAGCTGTGACACCAGCTGCATGTTTGCTTTGCCGACGAGCTGGTTAACCATTAAAACCCGCTTCACGCCGCTGACCATGGCGATGCTTGCCTGCCAGGCGCTGCCGACGCCCACGGCCCAGGCGCCAGCCTGCTGTTGCTGCTGAAATATCCACGGCGTCATGGTTGTTTTGCCGTGCGGCGCAAGGGAAACGCCGCGCGTATCGGCATAACGTTGCATCCATTGAATATTGTTTTCCAGCGCGGCTTTTTTAATGACGGCGGCGGGCAGACAAACATCCTCGTTCAGGATGTTTGCAGTAAAGTTCATCAGGGCAGATTTATGCGGAACGAGGTTACTCTCTTGGTATTTCATAACATAATTCCTTTGCGGTTATCTTTTCTTTCAGACTGGGTATCGTTTTTAACTTATTGAAAATAATATGTATGTATTGTCTATTCTTGTCGGTGTGAATAAAAGTATCAGAAAATACTATGGATTTTGCGTAGTCTTCCACTGTTTTTCTCACTTGTAAATGGTTAACTTTAGCCCAGAACACAACGGGGTGAGGAACATATGAAGTTCGACTATCTGTTCAGGAATGTTACGGTCATTGACGGCAGCGGTGGCCCGGAATACCGCGCCGATGTCGCGGTTCAGGGCGATCGCATCGTTGAGATCGCACCCTCGATTAACGGTGAAGCAGGGTATGAAATCGACGGCACGGGCCGCGTGCTGGCCCCGGGTTTTATCGATGTCCACACTCACGATGACATTAACGTGATTCGTATGCCGGAATACCTGCCAAAAATCAGCCAGGGCATCACAACGGTCATCGTTGGCAACTGCGGCATCAGCGCGGCGACCGCGACCATGAAAGCAACCGTGCCGGACCCGATGAATTTACTCGGTGACGTTGAGCACTTTATCTACCCAACGGTTGCGGCCTATGCCGAAGCGGTTGAAGCGGCAGGTCCGGCAGTTAACGTCGGTACGCTTATCGGACATACCGCGCTGCGTAACAACCATATGGATGATTTGTTTCGCACCGCGACGGCAGAAGAAATCAGCGGCATGCGCAGCCAGCTTCGTCAGGCGTTGCAGCAGGGCGCGCTGGGGTTGAGCACCGGTCTGGCTTACGCCACGGCGTTTCACTCCTCCACGGAAGAAGTGATGGCGCTGGCCGAAGAACTGGCGGCAGAGAAAGGGATCTACACCACCCATCTGCGTTCGGAGTTTGAACCGATCCTGGAAGCGCTCGACGAGGCGTTTCGTATCGGTCGCCACGGCAAGGTGCCGGTTGTTGTTTCGCATCACAAATGCGCCGGGGCAAAGAACTGGGGCCGCACCGTTGAGACGCTGAAGCTGTTTGATAAGGTACGTGAACAGCAGGACGTCTCCTGCGACTGCTACCCCTACTCCGCCAGCTCTTCAACGCTGGATATGAAACAAATTACCGACGAGTTCGACATCATCATTACCTGGTCTGAGCCGCACCCGGAAGTCGCCGGGCAGTCGTTAAAGCAGATTGCGCAAAGCTGGTCGATGTCACTTCACGAAGCTGGAAAATTACTGATGCCCGCCGGGGCGATTTACTACAACATGGACGAGCAGGACGTGCGGCGCGTGTTGAGCTACCCGGTGACGATGGTCGGCTCAGACGGTCTGCCAAACGACCCGATGCCGCATCCACGCCTGTGGGGCGCATTCCCACGCGTGCTGGGGCACTATAGCCGCGACGAAAAGCTGTTCCCGCTCACGGTTGCCGTTCATAAGATGACGGGTATGTCAGCGGCGCGTTTCCAGCTTCCGGAAAGAGGCCTGGTGAAACGCGGCTACTATGCCGATCTGGTGATGTTCGACCCGGAAACGGTGCGCGACGTGGCAAGTTTCAGCGATCCCCAGCAGCCTGCTGCGGGAATTGAAGCGGTGATGGTCAATGGTGTGATGAGCTATGGCCGTGATAAACAGGTTATCGGGCGTGCCGGGCGGTTCTTGCGCCGGTAAGATTTCGTCAGATAGCGACGAATGGTTTTCGTAGGGTGGATGAGCGCTGCGCCATCCACCATGAGTAAAGGAGCAATAATGAGCATTAAACGTTACGGAGTAGGTGACAGCACCGGCACAGGCGGGCAACGCCTGCCGTTTGCTAAAGCGGTGGAAGCGGGCGGCTGGCTGTACGTTTCTGGGCAAACGCCGATGAAAGATGGTGAAGTAGTGGAGGGCGGCATTATCGAGCAGTCCCGCCTCGCGATTCAGAACTGCGTGGACATCATGGAAAGCGCGGGCTACAGCCTGGCGGACGTGGTGCATGTGAAGGTCTTCCTGACCGATGCGCGCTACTTCCAGTCGTTTAACAAAGT
>DALYUA010000278.1:0-4884 GCA_031993245.1 Buttiauxella sp.
CACATGCATCATTTTATTTAATTGCTTATTGAGGTCCTACAAATGGCTATTCTGGTTAAAAACAACATTCATTGGGTTGGTCAACGTGACTGGGAAGTCCGCGATTTTCACGGTACCGAATATAAAACGCTGCGCGGCAGCAGCTATAACAGCTATCTCATTCGTGAAGAAAAAAATGTCCTGATTGATACCGTCGATCATAAATTCAGCCGCGAGTTCGTGCAAAACCTGCGCGGCGAAATCGACCTGGCCGATATCGATTACATCATCATTAACCATGCGGAAGAAGATCACGCGGGCGCGCTGACCGAACTGATGACGCAGATCCCGGACACGCCGATCTACTGCACCGCGAACGCCATTGACTCTATTACTGGTCACCACCACCATCCGGAATGGAACTTCAACGTGGTGAAAACCGGCGACTCGCTGGATATCGGCAACGGCAAACAGCTTATCTTCGTTGAAACCCCGATGCTGCACTGGCCGGACAGTATGATGACCTACATGACCGGCGACGCGGTGCTGTTCAGCAACGACGCCTTCGGTCAGCACTACTGCGACGAACACCTGTTCAACGATGAAGTGGATCAAACCGAACTGTTCGAACAGTGCCAGCGCTACTACGCCAACATCCTGACGCCGTTCAGCCGCCTGGTAACGCCAAAAATTACCGAGATCCTCGGCTTCAACCTGCCGGTGGATATGATTGCGACCTCTCACGGCGTGGTATGGCGCGATAACCCAACGCAGATTGTCGAAATGTACCTGAAATGGGCGGCGGATTATCAGGAAGATCGCATCACTATTTTCTACGACACCATGTCCAACAATACCCGCATGATGGCCGATGCCATCGCGCAGGGCATTGCCGAAACGGATCCACGCGTGGCGGTGAAAATCTTCAACGTGGCGCGCAGCGATAAAAACGAAATCCTGACCAACGTCTTCCGTTCCAAAGGCGTGCTGGTGGGCACCTCTACCATGAACAACGTCATGATGCCGAAAATTGCCGGCCTGGTGGAAGAGATAACCGGCCTGCGTTTCCGCAATAAACGCGCCAGCGCCTTTGGTTCTCACGGCTGGAGCGGCGGCGCGGTAGACCGTCTTTCAACCCGCCTGCAGGATGCCGGCCTGGAAATGTCCCTGAGCCTGAAAGCAAAATGGCGTCCGGATATTGATGCGCTGGAAATCTGCCGTGAGCACGGCCGCGCCATTGCACGCCAGTGGGCGCTAACTCCGCTGCCAGCAACCACCAGCGCCGCCGCGCCGCAGCAGGAAGTCGCCGCGGTTGAAACCAAATCCTGTGCCGACCTTGGCCCACGCATGCAGTGCAGCGTCTGCCAGTGGATCTACGATCCAGAAACCGGCGAGCCTATGCAGGATGTACAGCCGGGTACAGCCTGGAGCGACGTGCCTGATACTTTCCTGTGTCCTGAATGCTCCCTGGGCAAAGATGTATTTGACGTGCTGGCTACGGAGGCAAAATGAGCGCAGGCATCGTAATTATCGGTTCGGGCTTTGCCGCCCGCCAACTGGTAAAAAACATTCGCAAGCATGACGGCGAAATACCTGTTCGCCTGATTGCCGCAGACAGTATGGATGAGTATAACAAGCCCGATCTCAGCCACGTTATCAGCCTGGATCAGCGTGCAGATGAAATGACCCGGCAGCGCGCCGGGGAGTTCGCCGAGCAGTATAATCTGACGCTGCACGCCAATAGCTGGGTGTCCTGTATCGATGCCGACAAGCGTCTTGTGCAATGCGGCGACCAGCAGTGGCCCTATGACAAACTGGTGCTGGCGACTGGCTCAAGCGCGGTGCTTCCGCCTATTCCCGGCCACGAACTGATGCTGACGCTCAACAGCCAGCAGGAATACCTCGCCTGCGAAACGGCGCTGCGTGATGCACAGCGGGTGATGATTTTAGGCGGCGGTCTGATTGGCAGCGAACTGGCGATGGATTTTTGTCGCGCCGGTAAGCAGGTGATTGTAGTGGATAACTCCGCCAGCCTGCTTGCTTCGCTGATGCCTGCGGAAGTGAGCAGCCGTCTGCAACATCGTCTGAATCAGATGGGCGTCGAGCTGCTGTTCAGGCAGTCTCTGGAATCATTAACTAAAACCCCGCAGGGCATTAATGCGGCGCTGAGCAACGGACGTGTTGTCGCTGTTGATGCCGTGGTGAGCGCTATCGGACTGCGTCCTAACGTCGAGCTGGCGAGACGTGCCGGGCTTGCGGTGAACCGTGGGATTGAGGTTAATCGCCAGTTACAAACCTCTGATGCGAATATTTACGCGCTGGGTGACTGTGCGGAAATCGAGGGTAAAGTACTGCCGTTCTTACAGCCGATTCAGTTCAGCGCCATGACGCTCGCTAAAAATTTGCTGGGGGCCGCCGACGGCCTGACCCTGCCTGCGATGCTGGTGAAGGTCAAAACGCCGGAGATGCCGCTGCACCTGGCCGGTGAAACCCAGCGAGCCGATTTGCACTGGCAAATCACCGCCGAGCCGCAGGGGTTGATTGCAAAAGGCTACGACGAGGCGCAGCAGCTTAAAGCGTTTATCGTCAGCGAAGCGCATATGAAACTGGCGTTTGGTCTGCTGCGAGAGCTGGTGTTGTAGGCAGATCCTGGCGGATGGCGTTAGCGCCATCCGCCGTAATCAGACAAATCAGGATTCATCCAGTATCGGCATAAACCCGCCGTAGATCATGCGCTTGCCATCAAAGGGCATAGCGTCGCCAAATTCTTTCATCCGTGGGTCGGCCATCATCTTTCTGTTGGCCTCGTCGCGCGCTTCTTTAGAAGGGTATTCAATCCAGCTAAAGACAACTTCTTCGTCCTCTTCGGCTTTAACGGCCATACGGAAATCGGTGAGCTTGCCTTCGGGCACGTCTTCAGCCCAGCATTCTACAATGCGCAGGGCGCCAAACTCCTTGAACAGCGGCGCCGTTTTGGCAGCCAACTCTTTGTACGCCTCCTTATTAGCGGCGGGAACCGCTACCACAAAACCATCGACATAATGCATTGTTGCCTCCACAGGGTGAGGATAACGGGCAGGTATTTTCCACCCGTGATGATTACGCCTGATAAGTGTAGCGATGAAGAATGGATGCTGCCCGGTCAAAATTTAATCAGCATTTCATATTGCGTAATAGGATCCTGACGGTAGCCGCAGCTCAGGTAGAGCGGCGCGACCTGTTCCGGAACAGAACCTGCGGTAGAAAGCCCTGGAAAACGCTCATGCAGCAGCGTCAGCAGCTTTTTCGCGTAACCTTTTCCACGTGCTGCCGTATCGACATAAAGCATACGCAGTTTGGGTTGATGCGCATTCGGGACGACCATCGCGTAAGCGACATCGTCGAGTACATAAGCCTTGCCGGGTAATTTATAGAGCGTTTCGGGCGCACTTAACCAGGGTAATCTCAGGCGGCTGTCGGTCATCATCTTTTTCGCCATCAGCAGCGGGTCGATCTCCAGCAGTTCGCCGGTCGGGCGGAACAGCGTTGAGCCCGTGGCGTGAAAACCGACCAGCGTTTGCTGGCAGACAAAGCCCATGCGTTTATAAAGTGCCAGGGCGCTGTCGTTGCCGACTATCACTTCCAGCCACATTTGCCGATCGCCGCGCGCCTGCGCCTCGTCAATTAATTGCTGAATAAACCCTTTACCATATCCCTGTCCGCGCAGCTCCGGGCGAATCGCAAATGCCGCAAGCCGGCTGGTCTGCCCACGGCGGACAATAACCGCCAGCGCTTTCGGTTCACCATCCTGCAACCAGACCTTGCTGTCATTAAGGCTGATGTCCTCAGCGCTAAAGCGGGTTGCGAAGGCCTCGCCGTCAATGGTAAACGGCACCAGATATCCTTCAAAACAGTGGGTAAGAATGTGCGCTAACTGGTGGCTATTCCAGTTTGATGCCGCATGACTGATAACCGGGGTATGCATCCTGACCTCATCGACGGGAGTTTTTCTTTCAGACAGATAAAGATAGCGCGACAAAAGCGCGCCATGATTATTTTGTTCAATACCACACCTGGCCCGGCGTGGCACGCTGGTTGCCCAATAAATGAGGAGTGGTTATGAACGTTGTCTGGTCGATGATGATTTTTGCTCTGGTCTCTTCCGTCTCGCCGGGGCCGGTAAATATGGTGGCATTAAGCAGCGGCGTGAGTTTCGGCTGGCGCGCCTGCGTGCCGCATGTAACGGGAGCCACCGTCGGCTTTACCGCGCTGCTGCTGGCAACCGGCTACGGTTTATATGAATTACTGAACTACTGGCCGATGCTGCAAGCGCTGCTCAGATTCAGCGGCATTCTATTTTTGCTCTGGATGGCCTGGCGGCTGGGGCGGGACAACGGCGACATTTCCCGCACCAGACAGTTGCGGGCGCCCGGAGCCATAAACGGCGCAATGATGCAGTGGCTTAACCCGAAGGCCTGGCTCGCCTGCGTGGCCGGCATGGGGCTTTATGCCCGCGACGGCAACCCTGCGACGATCTGGCTCTTTGCCGCTATCTATTTTGTGATCTGTTATTTGTCAATTCTGAGCTGGGCGCTGGCCGGGGCATCGCTGAGTGATTATCTGCAGCGACCTTCTCGCATTCGCCTGCTCAACAGAACACTGGCTGCCCTGCTGGTGGGCTTCGCGGGCTGGTTAGCGTTGGATTAGAGCAGGTCGCGGTATTGCTTAGGCGTCACCGCCAGATGCTGCTTAAAGACCCGCTGGAAATGCGCCTGGTCGGCAAAACCGGCTGCCTGCGCCACGCTGACCAGCGCATCGCCACTTTTAAGACGTTCACGGGCGATATGCAAACGGCGGTTTATCAACAGAGCATGAGGCGTAACGCCATAATGCTGCTGGCACAGACGAATCAAATGGCTCACCGAA
>DALYUA010000279.1:0-4870 GCA_031993245.1 Buttiauxella sp.
TTATCCTGCCGGATACCGTTCATGAAGGCATCGTTATCAACAGTGCTGAAATGCGTCTCTACTATTACCCGAAAGGCACCAACACCGTTATCGTGCTGCCAATCGGTATCGGCCAGTTGGGTAAAGACACCCCGATCAACTGGACCACGAAAGTAGAACGCAAGAAAGCAGGCCCGACCTGGACGCCAACCGCTAAAATGCATGCGGAGTACGCGGCTGCCGGTACGCCACTGCCAACCGTTGTGCCAGCAGGCCCGGACAACCCTATGGGTCTGTACGCGCTCTATATTGGCCGCCTGTATGCGATTCACGGCACTAACGCTAACTTCGGCATCGGCCTGCGCGTAAGCCACGGCTGCGTGCGTCTGCGTAACGAAGACATCAAATTCCTGTTCGAAAACGTGCCGGTCGGCACTCGCGTACAGTTTATTGATGAGCCGGTGAAAGCGACGGTAGAGCCGGACGGTACGCGCTACATTGAAGTGCATAACCCGCTCTCTACCACCGAAGCGCAGTTCAACTCCGGTGAAATCGTGCCAATCACGCTGAAAGATAACGTGACGGCGATTACCGCTCAGCCGGACGTTGATACTAACGTTGTGGCCCAGGCCGTTCAGAGCCGCTCCGGTATGCCGGTACGTCTGAACTAAATTTTACGTAGGCTCATGAGGCGACCTTCGGGTCGCCTGAGACTGATGGCAAGCCTCCCGGCGTCACAAAACTAAAGGGCGGCGTCATGTAAAAACAAGGAAAATCAATTTATTGATTTTCGGCAGATCGGCCACAAAGAAGGAAAAAGCTCGTTTTTTTCTTCTTTGTCAGCAATCTGAGGCGACCTTCGGGTCGCCTTTTTTATGCCCGCTGGCAGATTGCCCAAAGGGCTCTGAAACCTTCACAGCAGGAATATTTGGTATGCTCATAATTCATGTGTGATCGGTAGCACAATTTCAGGTTTAATTGTATGATGAATGCGTTTCTTAAAGGGTCTTTTCCATGCGCAACTCGTTCACCGTTATCTGGCAGTATCTGCGATCTTTTATCCTGATTTACCTGTGTTTATACGCGGGTGTCGCCGTTGCTTCGCTGCTGCCGATTACTATCCCCGGCAGCATTATCGGGATGCTGATTTTGTTTGTGCTGCTTTCGCTACAGATCCTGCCGGCGAAATGGGTTAAGCCGAGTGCTCACCTGCTGATTCGCTATATGGCTCTGCTATTTGTACCTATTGGCGTAGGCGTGATGCAGTATTACGAAGTGCTAAAGGCGCAGTTTGGTCCGCTGGTGGTCTCCTGTTTTGTCAGTACCCTGCTGGTGCTGATCGTCGTGAGCTGGAGTTCTCATCTGGTTCACGGCAAACGTAAAATTGTCGGTAAAAGCGAGGCTGGCAAAAAATGATGCACTTTATCTGGTGGTCTTTACCGCTGTCGCTGCTGGTTTTTTTTGGCGCGCGTAAGCTTGGCGGACGTTTTAAATCTCCGCTGTTAAACCCGCTGCTGGTTTCCATGGTCGTGATTATTCCGCTGCTGGTTTTCACCGGCACGCCCTACGAGCATTATTTTAAAGGCAGCGAGGTGCTTAACGATTTGCTGCAACCCGCAGTGGTCGCCCTTGCCTTCCCGCTCTATGAACAGTTACACCAGATCCGCGCTCGCTGGAAATCCATCATTACCATCTGCTTTATCGGCAGCATGGTGGCGATGATAAGCGGCACCGCCATTGCGCTATATATGGGCGCGACGCCGGAAATTGCCGCATCCGTACTGCCGAAATCCGTCACCACCCCGATTGCGATGGCTGTGGGCGGCAGTATCGGCGGTATTCCCGCTATCAGCGCGGTCTGTGTGATTTTTGTAGGGATTCTTGGGGCCGTCTTTGGTCACGCGCTGCTGAACGTCATGCGTATTACCACCAAAGCTTCACGCGGCCTGGCGATGGGCACGGCAGCTCACGCCCTCGGCACGGCGCGCTGTGCAGAACTGGATTTCCAGGAAGGTGCTTTTAGTTCGCTGGCGCTGGTGCTTTGCGGGATCATAACCTCGCTTATCGCCCCGTTCCTGTTCCCGCTTATCGTGGCGCTGTGTGGCTAAAACTTGCGATAGATCGCGCATTTTCATTTTTTATTTCATCCGTTGCATTTGCAATTAGACACCGATCACATATAAAGCCTCTGTAGCACCGTACACTACGGTTCCATTACCTATTTGAGGCTAAAGACACATGCGCTCTCGTTTTCATGCTGCTTTCGCACAGCTCCCGGCTTCCCTGCAGGCTGCCCTGCAACCTCTGCTTACCGATGACCACTTCCCGGCCATGTTTAGCGCACAGGAAGTGGAAGCGCTGGAACGCCAGACCGGTCTGGATGATGATGCGCTGGCCTTCGCCCTGCTCCCTCTCGCCGCCTCCTGCGCCCGCACAGATTTATCGCATTTTAACGTGGGCGCCGTAGCCCGCGGCATCAGCGGCAATCTCTATTTTGGCGCCAATATGGAATTCGCAGGCACCACCATGCAGCAAACCGTGCATGCGGAACAAAGCGCCATCACCCATGCATGGATGCGCGGCGAAAAGGGCCTGGTTTCTGTTACGGTGAACTACACGCCGTGCGGCCACTGCCGCCAGTTTATGAACGAGTTAAACAGCGGTGTGAAACTGCAGATTAATCTTCCAGGCCGCAAGCCCGCCACGCTCGGCGACTACCTGCCGGATGCTTTCGGCCCGCGCGATTTGGACATCACTACTCTGCTGCTGGATGAAAGAGATCACGGCTTTGCCCTGCAAGGTGATGAGTTAAATCAGGCGGCGATCGCCGCGGCAAACCGCAGTCATGCGCCGTACAGCAACGCGCCTGCGGGCGTTGCGCTGGCACTGCGCGACGGCAAAATCATCTGCGGAAGCTACGCGGAGAACGCAGCCTTCAACCCGTCACTGCCTCCGTTGCAGGCCGCGCTGAATGTGCTGAGCCTTTCTGGCTATGATTACAGCGATATTCAGCGAGCCATTCTGGCCGAACGTGCCGATGCCCCGCTGACACAGTGGGATGCAACCGCCGCCACGCTTAACGCGCTGGGCTGTCAGAACGTCGATCGTATCCTGCTGGGTTAATCTTTCCGCTGCGGGTGGCCTCCACCCGCTTTGTAGAAATTTAACTCAACCAAACCCGCATACCTTGCTCTTAATCGCCGGGTAAAGTAGCCTTGAATAAAATTTCATCCTACTCATGAGTTCGCAAGTCCATGTTGAAGCGCGTGTTTTACAGCCTGTTAGTCATCATCGGCTTGACTCTTTTGGCAGCGCTGAGCCTCGACCGCTGGATGAGCTGGAAAACGGCCCCCTACGTTTACGACGAATTGCAGGACCTGCCCTATCGCCAGGTAGGCGTTGTGCTAGGCACCGCCAAGTATTACCGCACCGGCGTTATCAATCAGTACTACCGCTACCGTATTCAGGGTGCGCTGAACGCTTATAACAGCGGCAAGGTTAACTACCTGCTGTTAAGCGGCGATAACGCCCAGACCAGCTACAACGAACCGATGACCATGCGCAAAGATTTGATCGCAGGCGGCGTCGATCCTGCCGATATCGTGCTGGACTACGCCGGTTTCCGTACCCTGGACTCCATCGTTCGGACGCGCAAAGTTTTCGATACCAACGACTTCATTATCATTACGCAACGCTTTCACTGCGAACGCGCGCTGTTTATCGCTCTGCATATGGGGATTCAGGCGCAGTGCTACGCCGTACCTTCGCCTAAAAACATGATGACGGTAAGAATACGTGAGTTTGCCGCTCGTCTGGGCGCGCTTGCGGACATCTATATTTTCAAGCGTGAGCCACGTTTCCTCGGCCCGTTAGTGCCGATCCCGGCCCTGCATGAAGTCCCGGAAGATGCGCAGGCTTACCCGGCGGTGACGCCAGAGCAGCTGCTGGAACTACAGAAGAAAAAGAAGAAGTAGAAATAGAAGAGAATTTATCCTCACCCCGGCCCTCTCCCTGGAAGGGAGAGGGCATATTCCTCGCCCTTTGGGAGAGAGTCGGGATGAGGGATATAGCTTATTTCTTGCGAGCGTACTTCAGGGAATCCAGAGCAACCGCGAAGATAATAATCGCGCCCTTGATGATGTACTGCCAGTAAGGGTTCACGCCGATATAGGTCAGGCCGTAGTTGATAACGGTGAAGATGATAACACCGGTTACCACGCCGACAACCGTGCCTACGCCGCCGCTGAATGACACGCCGCCTACTACGCAAGCCGCAATCGCATCCAGTTCGTACATAAAGCCGAGGTTGTTGGTCGCCGAGCCGATACGGCCAGCTTCGAGCATCCCACCGAAGGCGTAAAACACGCCGGACAGCGCGTAAATCATAAGCAGGTTCAGCGCAACGTTCACACCGGACACTTTCGCAGCTTCCGGGTTACCGCCGATGGCAAAAATGTTTTTACCAAAGCGGGTTTTGTTCCACAGGATCCAGACAAAGCCAATCGCAATCAACGCATAGAAAGTGATGTACGATAGCTTAAAGTTACCCATCTTGATAAAGCCCTGGGCAAAGGTCGAGAAGCCGCTGTCGAACCCCGCAATCGGTGATGCCCCTACGAAGTCGTAGTACAGGGAGTTGATACCGTAAACGATAATCATGGTACCCAAAGTGGTGATAAACGGCGTCACGTTCAGGTAAGCGATGATAATACCGTTCACCAGGCCAATGATTGCACCGATAACGCAGACAATCAGGATGACTACCGGAATTGGCATGGTTTGCATGTCAGGGAAAACTTTGTTGACGTTTTCCATGGACTGCAGGAACGTTGCCGCAACAACCGCCGCAAGACCAACCTGACGACCGGCAGAAAGGTCGGTACCCTGAGTC
>DALYUA010000280.1:0-4867 GCA_031993245.1 Buttiauxella sp.
GATAAAGCTTTCGTCTTTAAAGTCGCGCATCGCGAAATGCAGCGTGTCCAGCCAGTCGGCACCTGCGATATCCGGGAACCAGTATTTGTCTTCCTCGGTCGGGTTCTG
Source organism: Buttiauxella sp. (assembly GCA_031993245.1). Lineage (GTDB taxonomy): Bacteria > Pseudomonadota > Gammaproteobacteria > Enterobacterales > Enterobacteriaceae > Dryocola. The sequence continues at coordinate 109 of DALYUA010000280.1, forward strand.
ACAGATTCGTTTGATGTCCTGGAACATCGCAAAGCCCAGTGCATAAGGGTTGATGCCGTTGTACCACGGGCTGTTATACGGCGGCTGGAACACCACGTTGGTGTGGCTGTGCAGGAACTCAAGCATAAAGCGTTCCGACACTTTTCCTTCATCGTACAGGTGGTTAAGAATGGTGTAATGCCAGAAGGTCGCCCAGCCTTCGTTCATCACCTGGGTCTGCTTCTGCGGATAAAAATACTGGCTTACTTTACGCACGATACGCAGAATTTCACGCTGCCATGGCTCAAGTAAAGGCGCGTTTTTTTCCATAAAATAGAGCAGATTTTCCTGCGGTTCGGAAGGGTAACGGCGCGCTTCAGCGACCGTTTTTTCCTCTTCACGGCGGGGCAGGGTACGCCATAGCGTATTCACCTGGCTTTGCAGATACTCTTCACGACTTTTCTGCCGCGCTTTCTCCTCCTGAAGCGAGATTTTTTGCGGACGTTTGTAACGGTCGACGCCGTAGTTCATCAGCGCATGGCAGGAATCCAGCAGCCGTTCCACTTCGTCCACGCCGTAGCGCTCTTCGCACTCGCTGATATAGTTACGGGCGAAAATCAGATAGTCAATTATCGAACCGGCATCCGTCCAGCTACGGAACAGATAGTTATTTTTAAAAAAGGAGTTGTGCCCATAACAGGCATGCGCGATAACCAGCGCCTGCATGGTAATGGTATTTTCTTCCATAAGGTAGGCGATACAAGGATTGGAGTTAATCACAATCTCGTAGGCCAGGCCCTGCTGTCCGTGTTTGTACAGCCGCTCGGTTTCAATAAATTTCTTACCGAATGACCAGTGCGGGTAGTTTATCGGCATACCGACGCTGGAGTAGGCATCCATCATCTGTTCAGAAGTGATGACCTCTATCTGATGCGGATAGGTATCTAAACGATAGAGTTTTGCTACGCGGTCTATCTCGGCGAGGTAGACATCCAGCAATTCGAACGTCCAGTCAGGTCCATCGCTAAGACGTTTGGAATTCATTGTGGCGGAAAGATCAACAGTAGCCATCAGCGCGCCCTCATTGTTGGCGGCTCTCTCTGGATGGAAAGCCTCCCTCAAAGGATAGAACACTCCTCAAACTTAGCGGCGATGGGAAAAATAATTTCTGCACGATTTAGTGATTTTCAGCCCCCGTTATTTGGCTGGTTGCCAGTATTTTATTCTGTGGTAAATATCTTCCTTCGCAGGAGATCCTAATTATGCCGTGCCAGTAATAATGGGTCAGGATGTGAGGATGCTCACCATAATAAAGCCATATGTTGAATAACATTTTCATCTGGGTTATCAATTTGTAATCAGAAGATTATTCTTTTAGCAAAAGGACGGGACGAATATGCATGTTGTGGTGCTGGGAAGTGGGGTTGTCGGCGTCGCCAGTGCCTGGTATTTGCGCCAGGCAGGGCATGAGGTGACGGTAATTGAACGCGAAGCGGGTCCCGCGCTGGAAACCAGCGCCGCCAATGCCGGACAAATCTCGCCGGGATATGCTGCGCCCTGGGCTGCTCCCGGCGTGCCGTTGAAGGCAATTAAATGGATGTTCGAACGTCATGCGCCGTTAGCTATCAGCCTGGATGGCACAGGCTTCCAGCTAAAGTGGATGCTGCAGATGCTGCGCAATTGCGATATGCGTCACTATATGGAAAACAAAGGGCGAATGGTGCGCCTGGCCGAATATAGTCGCGACTGCCTGAAAGCATTGCGCCACAGCACCGGTATTCAGTATGAAGGCCGTCAGGGCGGCACGTTGCAGCTTTTCCGAACCGCACAGCAGTATGAAAATGCAGCAAAAGATATCGCGGTACTCAAAGAAGCTGGCGTGCCTTATCAACTGCTTGAAGCCAGCCAGCTTGGTCAGGTTGAACCTGCGTTAGCTGAGGTTGCTCATAAACTCACGGGCGGGCTGCGTTTGCCTAATGATGAAACGGGTGACTGTCAGCTTTTCACACAGAATCTGGCGCACATGGCGGCAGAGGCAGGTGTGAATTTCCGTTTTAATACCGCCGTTGACCGTCTGCTTTATGAAGGGCAAAGAATTTACGGCGTGCAGTGCGGTAAAGAAGTGGTGAAAGCCGATGCCTACGTTGTGGCATTTGGCTCCTGGTCTACGGGGCTGTTGAAAAATATTGTCGATATTCCGGTTTATCCGCTAAAAGGCTATTCGCTGACGATTCCCGTTGCCGACGAGCAGGGCGCGCCGGTTTCCACTATCCTCGATGAAACATACAAAATCGCCATTACCCGATTTGATAACCGTATTCGGGTAGGCGGCATGGCAGAGATTGTCGGTTATAACACCGAGCTGCTGCAGCCGCGCCGCGAAACGCTGGAGATGGTAGTGCGCGATCTTTATCCGCGCGGCGGTCACGTTGAACAGGCCACTTTCTGGACCGGCCTGCGCCCGATGACCCCTGACGGTACGCCAATCGTTGGCCGCACGCCGTTCAAAAATCTTTGGCTGAATACCGGGCATGGTACGCTGGGCTGGACTATGGCGTGTGGCTCGGGACAAATGCTCAGCGATCTGATTTCCGGAAGAACGCCTGCCATCCCGTTTGAAGATTTATCAGTTGCTCGTTATCAGCCGGGTTTTTCCCCTTCGGGTTCACAACGGTTACACGGCGCCCATAATTAACAACAATAAGGAGTGGTCATGTCTCGTCCCGTTGTGGCAACGCTCGATCTCAGCGCGATGCGCAATAACCTGCAGGTGGTGCGTCAGGCTGCGCCCGGTTCTCACGTCTGGTCGGTGGTAAAAGCCAACGCTTATGGTCACGGACTCGACAGAGTCTGGTCCGCGCTGAATACAACCGACGGTTTCGCGTTGCTTAACCTTGAAGAGGCGATACTGCTGCGCGAGCGTGGCTGGAAAGGGCCGATTCTGATGCTTGAGGGCTTTTTCCACACCGATGAACTTCCCCTGTTCGATAAGTATCGTCTTACCACCAGCCTGCACAGTAACTGGCAGGTGAAGGCGCTGGCCAACGCCCGGCTGAATGCGCCGCTTGATGTCTATCTAAAAATGAACAGCGGTATGAACCGCCTCGGTTTTGCCGCCGAGCGCGTGCAGTCTATCTGGCAGCAGTTACGCGCCATAGCCAACGTTGGCCAGCTGACATTGATGGCGCATTTTGCCGATGCCGAACAGCCTGAGGGGATTATCGAACCGTTAGCGCGCGTTGAACAGGCGGCCGAAGGGCTGGACTGCGCGCGCTCGCTTGCCAACTCTGCGGCTACGCTGTGGCATCCGGAGGCGCATTACGACTGGGTGCGTCCGGGCATCATTCTTTACGGCGCGTCGCCGAGCGGACAGTGGCGTGATATCGCCAACAGCGGCCTGAAACCGGTAATGTCGCTGCGCAGTGAAGTTATTGGCATTCAGAACCTGAAAGCCGGTGATACCGTGGGATATGGAAGTCGTTACCGTGCAGTGGGCGAGCAGCGTATCGGTATTGTGGCGGGCGGCTATGCGGATGGTTATCCACGCCATGCGCCGGACGGCACGCCGGTACAGGTCGAGGGTGTGTTAACCCACACCGTAGGCACGGTTTCCATGGATATGCTGGCGGTGGATTTAACGCCTTGTCCGCAGGCCGGTATCGGCAGCCCGGTAGAACTGTGGGGGAACGAAGTTAAAATCGACGACGTTGCTTCTGCTGCGGGAACGGTAGGTTATGAACTGATGTGCGCTCTGGCGCCGCGTGTGCCAGTTGTGGTGCACTCTTAATACCTTTTTCCCCCTCTCCATCAGGAGAGGGGGCTGTCGGCATTACTCTTCTTCCTCTGCAGCCACGCGAACACCAATTTTGCGTACCTGATTATTTTCTTTTTCTGCTACCGTCCAGATCATCCCTGCGAACTCAACCTGGTCACCCACCACCGGCGCGCCGCCCAGCATTCCAAGCACGAACTCGCCCAGGGTTTGCTGCGTGTTGACGGTTTCATCCAGCTCCAGCCCGTAAATCGTCGCGACGTCTGCGAACTGCGCATTGGCTTCAAGGATAAAGTCGCCGAAGAAACGCTGGTCGAGAGCCACGGGAGGCGACTGGCTAAAGAGTTTGCCAAGGGCTGGCAGATCCCGCTCGCGACCGATTACGCACAGGACATCGCCTTCGCGCAGCCGCGTACTGCCGGTTGGGTGCAGTAAAACATTGTCGCGGAACAGGGCGGCGATACGTGTCTCCTCGGGCATATGCAGGTCGCGCAGGGCTGCGCCCACGCACCATTTGTCTTCGCTAAGCTGATAGACAAACTGTTCCCACGGATTCTCCGGATGAATGTCCAGCCCAACGCGGGAGACCGGCCAGCCAATCGGCGGCACGACTACTTTAGCTTTTTTCGCCGCCCAGCTCAGGGACGAGCCCTGCAACAGCAGCGAAACCAGCACCACGAAGAACGCAACGTTGAAGAACAGCCTGGCGTTATCAAGCCCGGCCATCATCGGGAAAACGGCAAGAATGATCGGCACCGCGCCGCGTAATCCAACCCAACTGATAAATATGCGTTCACGACCGTTAAACCCACGAAACGGCAGCAGGCCGATAACCACGGAAAGCGGACGCGCGAAGAAAATCATCCATGCGGAAAGCAGCAACGCCGGTATTGCGATAGCCAGCAGATCCGACGGGTTAACCAGCAAACCCAGCACCAGAAACATGCCGATTTGCGCAAGCCAGGCCAGGCCATCAAAGGTTTGCAGAATACCGAAGCGGCTGCGGAT
>DALYUA010000281.1:0-2421 GCA_031993245.1 Buttiauxella sp.
TGTTTGAGGTGCGCGCCGCATATATTCTCGGGCGGCTGGCGCAGGAAGCGGTAAGCGAAAGGCTATCAGGGCTGTTAATCGGCGCAGAGGTGGCACAAATGCGTCGTCTGTACGGCTCGTTGAGCGGGCAGCATGTGGCCATTGTCGGCAGCCCGCAGCTGGCGGCACGCTATCAGTCGGCGCTGGCGCTGATCGGCATCACGGCGGAAATTGTGGCGGGTGATACCGCTTTTCAACAGGGAATCAGGTGCATAGCAAATGAACTGGCAAATTGATATTCCACTGATCGCTATTCTGCGCGGGATCCAGCCGGAAGAGGTGCTGGAGCATGTCGCTGCGCTACTGGCGAGGGGTTTTACGGCAGTAGAGATCCCAACCAACTCGCCACGCTGGCAGGAGAGTATCGCCAGTATGGTAGAGCAGTTTGGTGAACGCGGCTTGTTTGGCGCAGGAACGGTACTACAACCGAAGCAGGTAGATATTCTGGCGGCGCTGGGTGGACGCCTGCTGGTAACGCCAAACGCTAATCCGGCGGTGATCCGGCGTGGCACAGAGTATGGCATGTTAGTGTGCGCCGGTTGTGCTACGGCTACCGAAGCTTTTACGGCACTGGAAGCCGGTGCACAGATGTTGAAAATATTCCCCTCAGCCAGCTTCGGCCCTGATTATATTAAAGCGCTGAAGGCGGTACTGCCGCCGGAAATACCGGTGCTGGCGGTGGGGGGCGTAACGCCGGACAATCTTGGCCGCTGGCTGCTGGCGGGTTGTGCCGGAGCCGGACTGGGCAGCGATCTGTATTGTACCGGACAGCCGGTGGCACATACCCGCAGCCAGGCGCAGGCTTTTGTTGAGGCTTATCAAAGCGTCGCGACCCGGGCTCCCGGAAAACTGAAATAGCACGCCGCGTGGTCAACGAGCGGCATCAGGAAAAGAGCCGTAACGAACTGCAGCGATAAGGACGGCAGCGGGGCGTTGGGCCACACTCACCTGACACACACCTCGATACTTATTCTTATCTGCGTTTTCATGAGCAGATCTGATATGTCATGAAAATATGCCGGTGCTTACTGGTATAAAACATTTCGATGTAATCAACAGAGTGTACTAAGTTCAGTAAGGTTGCTATGACGAGGAGAGCGAATGAAACCATTATCTCTTTTAATCTTAACAAGCCTGACGTTGGCGGGCTGTGGCGCGAATAATACCCCGCCGAAAACGCCAGTTCCCGGTGAAAAAACCTCTACCCAAATGCGCACCCTCGAAACCGGTGCGCAGATTATCCAGTCACGTCCACCCGTTGATGCAATAAGCGCATATCTTGACGGTTTCCATTTTTACAACGGCGATAAAAATGGCCAGATGGAAGCCCATCACTACGTGACGGTGCTTAATGACGAAGTCATGCAGGCGGTGATATACGACAGCAATACCAAAGATGCCCGGCTGATGGGGGTCGAGTACATCATCAGCGAACGCCTGTTTAAAACGCTGCCGCCGGAGGAGAAAAAACTTTGGCACAGCCATCGGTATGAAGTGATGTCCGGCAGTCTGACCGCGCCCGGTTTGCCTGCGGTGGCCGACAAAGCGCTGATGAGCAAGATTGTTAATACTTATGGAAAGACCTGGCATACCTGGCATACCGATCGCGATAAGACTCTGCCGCTCGGCATTCCGGCGCTGATGATGGGTTTTACCGGGGAAGGGCAGCTTGATCCGAGGCTGCTGGCAGACAGAGATCGTCGGCTTGATGTGAATACGCAGGATATCAGACGTGAGCGTGAGGATTTGGAGGCGCACCCTGTTGCTGAAGGGGCAGACGCTTGGCGGCACGGTGAAGTGATCCAGCTCAAACGGGTACGTGGCTCTGGCGAGCATGCTCACGGCGATACCGCGCATTTCGGGACATCGGAGCAAACCAGACAAGCAAATTAACGCCTCCCGGAAGCAAGCATAATATCCATCACCTCAACTGCGGTTGCATGGATTCGCATGCCGGTAACGCAGGGGTCTGTCGGGGCGAAATGTGCCAGCAAAAGCCTCACAGCATGCCAGGCAGCTTAACTGGCGCATCGGGAAGACATACTTCCTTACTTATTCCCGCCGCTGATAGCCACCAGCCAGGTGGCTATCGCCCGCAGTTCACCCAATCGCTGACTATACTTTTTCCTCTCTGAGTTAAAACCGGCTGGCATCGCGGGCAGGGACGGCCAGCTGCGACGCCCTTTTATATAACCGAAAAGAGGAGACAGTATGAAAGCTCTCGTCTGGCACGCTACCGGCGATATCCGTCTTGATGAGGTCGCCGAACCGCAGATTGAACAACCCACCGATGCGGTTATCCGCCTTACCGCCTCGGCGATTTGCGGTACCGATCTTCATTTTATACGCGGCACCTTCAGCGGCATGAAGGAGGGCACTATT
>DALYUA010000281.1:2431-4856 GCA_031993245.1 Buttiauxella sp.
CTGGGCGATCAAGTGCGTAATTTCGATATCGGCGATCGGGTGGTGGTCTGCTCCACGCTCTCCTGCGGCTACTGTCCACCCTGCCGCAGCGGTAACACCGCGCAGTGCGATAACGCCAACCCGAACGGCCCGCAGGCGGGCACCTGCTTTTTTGGCGGCCCGCAAGCTACCGGTCCGATCAACGGGCTACAGGCGGAAAAAGCGCGTATTCCATTTGCCGCCAATACTCTGGTGAAAATACCGCAGGGCGTCAGCGATGAGCAGGCGATTCTAATCAGCGATATTTTTCCCACCGGCTGGTTCGGCGCGGAAATGGCGGGAATCAAACGCGGAGACACCGTGGCGGTGTTCGGTTGCGGCCCGGTTGGGCAGTTTGTTATCGCCAGCGCGCTGTTAATGGGTGCTGGTCGGACGATCGCTGTCGATTCGCATGACGATCGGCTGGCGATGGCACGTCGTCAGGGAGCTTTCACCGTCAATTTTGAGAAAGAAGATCCGCTGGAAACTATCAAAACATTTACCGGCGGCGTTGGTGTCGATATCGCAATTGACGCCGTGGGCGTTGACAGCCAGCACGCCCACCATGGCCCGGCGGCGGAGCAAGCCGAGCAGAAAAAGGAGCAATACCGCAAGGAAGTAGAACAGGTGGCACCGGAGAATTTTGACCATCAGCATGTGCATAATGGAAACTGGATCCCGGGCGACGCCCCGAGCCAGGCGCTGGAATGGGCGATTCAGGCGCTGAAAAAAGCGGGCACGCTGAGCATTATCGGCGTTTATCCTCCCGCCGCGCAGACTTTCCCCATCGGTATGGCGATGAATAAAAACCTGACCATGAAGATGGGCAATTGCAACCACCACGCCATTATCCCGCATTTACTGGAGCTGGTGCGCATGGGCGCAATCGATCCGACTCAAGTGCTGACCCAGGTGGAGCCGTTATCCGATGTGGTCTCCGCCTACGAAAGCTTTGATAAGCGTCAGCCTGGCTGGATCAAAACCGAGCTGTTGCCTTCGCAATAACATCGCGTCAAACCATTTCTGCCTGCTCGCCCGTTAAGCGTTACCTTAACGGGCGCTGCCGGAGCGCGTCTGTCACTATTTTTTGCCCGGCAATATCTCATTCATAATCTGGCTTGCGGTGTCGGCGAAAACTTTCCCGGCGGAGCGATCCCCTTTAGCCATCGAAGCCATGAAGGCTTTCGCCTGTTTCAGGGTGATATGCGGCGGCAGTGGTGCGACTTCAGGATCGGTTTTTACCTCCAGCACCACCGGACGGTCTGCCGACAACGCTTCTTGCCAGGCGCCCTGCAACTGCTGCGGATCGTCAACGAAAATACCTTTCAGCCCCAGCGATTTCGCGAACCCGGCATAGCTGACATCAGGGATTTCCTGGCTCGCCTCGAAGCGCGGATTGCCCTCCATCACGCGCTGTTCCCAGGTGACCTGGTTAAGATCCTGATTATTGAATACACAGACGATCAGGCGCGGGTCGCTCCAGCCCTGCCAGTATTTCTGAATGGTGATCAGTTCCGCCATATTGTTCATCTGCATCGCTCCGTCTCCCACCAGCGCCACCACCACTTTTTGCGGGTAAGCGAATTTGGCGGCGATGGCGTAAGGCACTGCCGCGCCCATGCAGGCAAGGCCGCCGGACAATGAGGCGCGTTGTCCCTGCTTCACCTTATAATCACGGGCGAACCAGTTGGCGCAGGAGCCTGAATCGGACGTGACGATAGCATCGTCCGGCAGCAGCGGTGACATTTCCCATACCACCCGCTGAGGATTGACCGGTTTGGCCGCGGCCATCGCCCGCTCTTCCAGCGTCTGCCACCACGCTTTGACACCCAGGGCGATCTCTTCCTGCCAGCTACGATCGCTTTTATGCTGTAGCAACGGCAACAGCGCGCGCAGGGTTTCTGCCGCGTCTCCATGCAGATTTACTTCCACCGGATAGCGCAGCCCAAGCATCGCCGGATCGATATCCACCTGCACGGCACGCGCCTGTCCCTCTTTCGGCAGAAATTCCGTCCACGGGAAACCAGTACCGATCATCAGCAGGGTGTCGCAATTCATCATCATGTCATAAGAGGGCTTAGTGCCCAGCAACCCAATCGAGCCGGTAATAAAAGGCGCATCATCCGGCAGTACATCCTTGCCCAGCAGCGCTTTTGCCACTCCGGCACCAAGCACGTTGGCCAGCTGCACCACTTCCAGCGCCGCGCTACGCGCTCCGGCCCCTACCAGGATCGCCACTTTTTTCCCGGCGTTAAGGAGATCCGCCGCCCGTTGAAGATCCGCCTGCCAGGGCACTATTTTCGGCCGCTGGTATCCTGTTCCCGAATGGGTGAAGCCATGCGTATGCGGCGGCGCCTGCCAGGGTTCGTCCTGGATATCCTTCGGCAATACCAGCACCGTCACGCCA
>DALYUA010000282.1:0-4855 GCA_031993245.1 Buttiauxella sp.
CGAGGAAGCTCTTCGAGGCTAATTTCAGAGAGCTTTTGCACCCGGCTGACGCCCGCGCTGCCCGCATAGCCGGACAAACGCTCGTTGCGCGCAACGGTTGGCGAAGCGGCGATGCGCACTTCGGTGATGGTATTCCATGCATGGCAGGCGCTGCACTGTCCCTGCCAGCGCGGATAATCCGCACCACATTCATTACAGACAAATGCGCGTTTTGGTGCTTTCGCCACCTTTATTTCCTCTTATCTTTCTTCCTGAATCAGGCTGCCGGACAGAATGCAGAACACGCCCATCAGGTCGGCATGACGGATAGTCACTTCTGTCTTTTCATTAACCTTCGGCTTGGCATGGTAAGCAATACCCAGCCCGGCGGCCTGAATCATTGGTAAATCATTAGCGCCGTCGCCAATTGCAACGGTCTGCTCGACGGGGATGTCATAGTTGATTGCCAGTCGCTTTAGCGTCTCGGCTTTAAACTGCGCATCGACAATCTGACCAACCACTTCGCCGGTCAGTTTACCGTCGCAGATCCCGAGTTCATTTGCCACCACGGCGGTGAGATGCAGTTTATCGCGTAGATGTTCTGCAAAATAGGTGAATCCGCCGGAGGCGATGGCAACTTTCCAGCCGAGAGATTCAAGTTTTAGCACAAGCGACGTCAGGCCCGGCATCAACGGCAGCTCATCACGCACCTGGCGCAAAATCGAAGCGTCCGCCCCTTTCAGGGTGCCCACACGCTGTTTCAGGCTGGCGGTAAAGTCCAGCTCGCCGCGCATCGCACGTTCGGTCACTTCAGCTACCAACTCACCCGTTCCGGCGAGTTTGGCTATCTCATCGATACATTCGATTTGGATTGCGGTGGAGTCCATATCCATCACCAGCAGACCTGGCGTGCGCAGGTGTGGAATTTTTCCCAGCGGGGCGACATCCAGCCCGGCGTCATGAGCAAGCTTCGTCGCTACCGGCGTTAATGAACCCGCGAGGCGGATAACCTGATAATCTTCCACGCACCAGGCGGCCACGATAACCATCGCAGCGCCCAGTTTGCGTTGATAGCGGTTAAGACAGGCTTTATCGAGATTCCGGCCATACAGGAGCCAGCCGCTGCGGCCCGCCCGGTAATCCAGCGGCATGACTTCATCCCCGCTTAACGATAGCGGCAATCCAGGCCAGAGGGCAACGTCGTTGGGCAAGTCGCACCAGGTCAAACTATTTGGCATTACAGCTCCTGAATAAAGATAAAGACCAGGACAAAAGAACGCATGAGGCTACCTTGTCCAGGCCGCTTCTGGCAACATTAAAGTAAGCAATTTTCTTAAGGCGCATTATGGCTCGAACAAAAATGAAATTCAGACTTCATCGTGCAGTGATTGTACTTATCTGTCTCGCACTTTTGGTGGTGCTGATGCAGGGTGCATCATGGTTCAGCCAGGGACATCAGCAGGCCCGTAACGTCCAGCTTGAAGAGCTGGCCCGCACGCTGGCACGCCAGGTCAGTTACAATCTGATTCCCTTAATGAAAACAGAAAACCCGGATGAAAAGCGCATCAACGCCATGCTGACTTTGCTTACCCGTGACAGCCGAATTCTGGATGCAAGCGTCTATAACGATGAGGGCAATCGGGTTGCCCGGGCAGGTGAAGGCATCGATGTGCGCGACCGTCTGGCATTAGATGGTAAAAAAGCAGGTAGCTATTTTAACCAGCAAATTATCGAACCCATTATCGACAAAGAGAGCCCCATCGGCTATCTGCGCATCACGCTTGATACCCATAGCCTGCCCACGGAAGCCAAACAGGTGGATAATACCACCAATATTCTGCGCCTGATGATGCTGCTGGCACTGGCGATTGGCATCGTTCTGACCCGCACTCTGTTGCAGGGCAAACGCACCCGCTGGCAGCAGTCGCCCTTTCTTCTTACCGCCAATACTGAGGTGAAAGAAGATGAAGAAAAGGATTCCTGAAATGTCTACGTTACGCCTGCTTATTTCTGACTCGCACGATCCCTGGTTCAACCTGGCGGTAGAAGAGTGTATTTTCCGCCAGATGCCTGCCACACAGCGCGTACTTTTTTTATGGCGCAACGCCGATACGGTGGTGATTGGCCGGGCGCAAAATCCGTGGAAAGAGTGCAATACCCGACGCATGGAAGAAGACAATGTGCGGCTGGCAAGACGCAGCAGCGGCGGCGGCGCGGTGTTTCACGATTTAGGCAATACCTGTTTTACCTTTATGGCTGGAAAACCGGAATATGATAAAAGCGTGTCGACGGCCATCGTCGTCAATGCCCTGAATTCGCTGGGCATCAATGCCAAAGCGTCCGGACGAAACGATCTGGAAGTGTTAACTGCCGAAGGCGCGCGCAAAGTTTCAGGCTCGGCCTATAAAGAGACAATGGATCGCGGCTTCCACCACGGTACCCTACTGTTGAATGCAGATTTAAGCCGTCTGGCGAACTATCTCAATCCGGATCCTAAAAAACTCATGGCAAAAGGCATCACCTCCGTCCGTGGGCGAGTAACCAACCTGAGCGAGCTGCTGCCAGGCCTGACTTACGAAGATATTTTTGCGGCGGTACGCGAAGCCTTCTTTGACTACTACGGCGAGCGCGTTGAAGCCGAGCATATTTCGCCGGATGCCCTGCCAGATTTACCCGCCTTCGCCGAAACCTTTGCGCGCCAGAGCAGCTGGGAGTGGAACTTTGGTCAGGCGCCCGCCTTCAGTCATCTGCTGGATCAACGCTTCACCTGGGGCGGCATCGAGCTGCATTTCGACGTTGAGAAAGGCCATATTACCCGCACGCAGATCTTTACCGATAGCCTGAATCCCGCCCCGCTCGAAGCGCTGGCCGCCCGGCTTCAGGGCTGCCTGTATCGTAGCGATATGCTGCAACAGCAGTGCGCAACGCTGATTGCTGACTTCCCGGAACAGGAAATGGAACTGCGTGAACTTAGCGCGTGGATTGCGCAAACGGTGCGCTAGGCAAGTCGCAGGATGCTTACCTCAACCGCATCAAGCTGGCGCGCCATTTTCCCGCTCAGCTCGCGAAACCCTTCGCTGATTCCTCGGTACTGGCTTGCTTCAAGCCAGAACTGTCGGGCTAACGGCAGCATTTCCTGCCAGACATCGCGCGGTACTATCGGATCTATTTGCGGTGCGACAGGTTCTCTTCGCATGCTCCCGGCGCTGTTGGGAGCAAAAGCCATCGGCAGCATGTCATAGACAGGCGTTAAACGAAGCGGCATATCGGAGAGAAAGAAAGAGAGATTTCCCGCATGCATGTCGCTATTAGCGATCAATCGGCCAAACGCCCAGATCCGCTGAACCAGCCGCAGCGTTGTGGCTTCTATAATTTTACTATCCAGTAACTCAGCCATTGCTGCCGGCCAGTGCAACGGTCCGCTTGCAAACTCACATTGCACAGCTTCAAGAGATACGATCCCCAGTCGACCGCCTGTACCAGTACAGTCGAAGCGGACAACTTCCAGGAATACCTGCCGCTGTTGATTTACCAGCACAAAGGCCTGGGATGCTGTAATGGCAGCCTGGTTTAATATGTTCAGCGCCAGCGCCTCAGCATGAAGCAAATCAGCCCAGCGCTGACTGTTTTCATTATGTAGCGGTGAGGTAAATTTAACGATGAGGTGAGCAGGGCCAGCTTCGGTTTGCGCATAACAGGTAAATTTCGGCTGTTCGCCGCCCGCGGAAGATCCGACTATATCTCCAGCTAAGGCGCTATTTGCCATGTCACCGTACACCGTGAGTTTGTCCGACTCAGAAATGGCCTGCGGCACCGGTGCTTCAAACCAGCGGCGATAGCTTTCCTCGACCACTAACCACCCCCCCAAATTTTCTGGCACCTGTTGGGAAAGCGCCAGCAAAACATCCTCTTCCTGCCATAAACGGATATCCTCCGGCAGTCCTGCCTGCTGTGCTAACCGACGTCCCCACGCCCGCCCCAAAAAACCCTGCGGCCGCAGATCGGTTAAATACCACGGCAATCCATCAAACCACTGTGCGGTACCATTATTCAGAATCACAAGGCAGCTACCCTGCGGCCAGACTGGATACAGATCGCCAAAACTCCATGCTCTTCCCTCATTGTCTATTTGCCACAAAGGAAACTGACGAATCTGACGCACAGGCCTTATTAGCGCATAGCGTGTCGCTCTGGCTTGTCCTGCTTTAATGACGTTATGTTCAGCATTCACAAGACGTGAAAACGTCGCCTGGCTGACACCCAAACGCTGACACAGTAGGCTTGCGGGCTGCGGTCCCTGCAGCAATAAATCTGCTAATGCGCTCATCTGAATAGATTCATGAATAGATACTTGAATAGATTTATAGCGCTAAATATTTGAAGGGTAAAGCAGTGTGGGATAAAAACGGAAGCTCTATGAATAGATAGCTAAAAAAGGGCGCAGGATAGCGCCCTACAGATTGCTGACAAAGAAGGAAAAAGCGTGGTTTTTCCTTCTTTGTGGTAATCAGCCGAAAATCAATGAATTGATTTTCCTTCTTTTTTAAATGACGATCTCCTCGAACGTTGTGATGCCAGGAGATTTGTCATCAGCAAGGGCGCTTGCCGCGCCCTTCTGAAATTACTCTTTATCGCCTAACAATACGGATTCAAGGGCAATCTTGATCATATCGTTGAAGGTGGTCTGGCGTTCCGCCGCGGTGGTCTGCTCGTGGGTACGGATATGGTCAGACACGGTGCAGATGGTCAGGGCTTTCGCGCCATATTCTGCTGCCACGCCGTAGATGCCGGCCGCTTCCATTTCCACGCCCAGGATGCCGTATTTTTCCATTACGTCAAACATTGATGGGTCCGGCGTATAGAAAAGATCGGCAGA
>DALYUA010000283.1:0-4839 GCA_031993245.1 Buttiauxella sp.
AGCTTATCGACGTCACCACCTGCATCGGCTGTAAGGCCTGTCAGGTGGCGTGTTCAGAGTGGAACGACATTCGTGACGAGGTGGGGCACAACGTCGGGGTGTACGACAACCCGGCGGATCTGACCGCCAAATCATGGACCGTGATGCGCTTTTCTGAAGTGGAACAGAACGACAAACTGGAATGGCTGATTCGCAAAGACGGCTGCATGCACTGCGCGGACCCCGGCTGCCTGAAGGCGTGTCCGGCAGAAGGCGCGATTATTCAGTACGCCAACGGCATCGTCGACTTCCAGTCCGAGCAGTGCATCGGCTGCGGCTACTGCATCGCAGGCTGCCCGTTCGACGTACCGCGCCTGAACCCGGAGGACAACCGCGTCTACAAATGTACGCTATGTGTAGACCGTGTCGCTGTGGGCCAGGAGCCGGCATGCGTGAAAACCTGCCCGACAGGGGCGATTCATTTCGGTTCGAAAGACGACATGAAAACCCTGGCAGGCGAACGCGTGGCGGAGCTGAAAACTCGCGGCTACGACAACGCCGGGCTGTACGATCCATCAGGCGTTGGCGGCACTCACGTTATGTATGTGCTGCATCACGCCGACAAGCCGACGCTGTACCACGGCCTGCCGGAGAACCCGTCCATCAGCCCAACGGTGAAATTCTGGAAAGGCGTCTGGAAGCCGCTGGCCGCTATCGGCTTCGCCGCGACCTTCGCCGCCAGCGTGTTCCACTACGTTGGGGTCGGCCCGAACCGCGCCGAAGTCGATGACGATAACCTGCACCATGACGATGACGAGGTGCGCAAGCCATGAAAAAACAAGTGACCATCCAGCGCTACAGCGCGCCGGAGCGTATCAACCACTGGGTCACCGCCTTCTGCTTCGTGCTGGCGGCGGTGAGCGGGCTGGGCTTTTTCTTCCCGTCCTTCAACTGGCTGATGCATATTCTGGGCACGCCGCAGCTGGCGCGTATTCTTCACCCCTTTGTCGGGGTGGTGATGTTTGCCTCGTTTATCATTATGTTCTTCCGTTACTGGCACCATAACCTCATCAACCGCGACGATATCTTATGGGCGAAGAATATTCGTAAGGTCATCGTCAACGAGGAAGTGGGCGACACCGGGCGTTATAATTTCGGCCAGAAAGGCGTGTTCTGGGCGGCGATTACTCTGCTGGTGCTGCTGCTGGTGAGCGGCGTGGTGATCTGGCGCCCTTACTTTGCGCCCGTATTCTCCATTCCGGTGATTCGCGTAGCGTTAATGGTGCATTCCTTTGCCGCAGTGGCGCTGATTGTGGTGATTATGGTCCACATCTACGCCGCTTTGTGGGTAAAAGGTTCGATCACCGCCATGGTGGAAGGCTGGGTTACGACCGTATGGGCCAGGAAACACCACCCGAAGTGGTATCGTGAGGTTCGTCAGAAAGAAGAGAACAAGCTCGACTGAGGTCTCTCTCAGGAGAAACGGCAGCAGGCCGTTTCTCCTGAACTTTTTTCTTCGGCGTTGTTATAAAACGCAAAACCGAACGCTATCAGGAGCACAATTTGCATTGCTGCGCCTTCCCTCTCCCGGTAAAGACTAAAGCCCCAGTAAAATCAGGCCATTTTTACCGCCCATGGGTAATTGCGGTTATCATGCTCCTCATTCAGACTGACGGTTTAGTCAGTAACAGCGCCTGACTGATACATTCAGGCTGAAAATACTATGACCAGACGGTTTCCCTGAATCCGTCATAACAGGAAAACGATCGGAATGAGTATTCGCATAATTCCGCAGGACCAGCTTGCTAAGAACGATAAGCGCACGGCGGAGATGATCCCCCCGTTATTGTTCCCCAGGCTGAAGAATCTCTACAACCGCCGTGCAGAGCGTCTGCGCGAGCTGGCAACCGACAATCCGCTGGGTGACTTCCTGCGTTTTGCCGCGCTTATCGCCCACGCGCAGGAAGTGGTGCTTTACGATCATCCGCTGCAAATGGATTTAACCGCGCTGATTCAGAAATCCGCCGAAACCGGCAAGCCGCCGCTGGATATCCACGTGCTGCCGCGCGATCCGCACTGGCAGCGCCTACTGCATTCGCTGATTGCCGAGCTGAAGCCGGAAATGAGCGGCCAGGCGCTGGCGGTTATCGAAAATCTGGAAAAAGCGTCAACGCAGGAGCTCGAAGAGATGGCAGCCGCGCTGTTCAACGCGGATTTTGCGCTAGTTCCCAGCGATAAAGCGCCATTTATCTGGGCCGCGCTGTCGCTCTACTGGGCGCAAATGGCAAGCCTCATCCCGGGCAAAGCGAAAACGGAATACGGCGAACAGCGCCAGTTCTGTCCGGTTTGTGGCTCGATGCCGGTTTCCAGCATCGTGCAGATTGGCGGCACCAGCGGCCTGCGCTATCTGCACTGCAATCTGTGCGAAACCGAGTGGCACGTGGTGCGCGTGAAATGCAGCAACTGCGAGCAAACCCGCGATTTGAACTACTGGTCACTGGACAGCGAACAGTCGGCAATTAAAGCGGAAAGCTGCGGCGACTGCGGCACCTACCTGAAGATCCTCTATCAGGAAAAAGATGCCAAAGTAGAAGCGGTGGCGGACGATTTAGCCTCGCTGGTATTGGATGCGCGCATGGAGCAGGAAGGCTTTGCCCGCAGTTCCATCAACCCGTTTTTATTCCCGGGTGAAGGGGAATAATTTTAGGCGTGTTAGCGGTGGATGGCGCTTACGCTTATCCACCCTGCTTTCCTGGCATATCCCCTGATTCAGCCTTCAGTAAGTTCGTCATAAAGATTGCGAAGGCGGGTGCGTAAATAAAGCACGGCCTTATGCTTGCGGGATAACAGTGCCTGAACGCTGATGCCGGTTTCTTCCGCCAGCTCTTTAAAGCTGTAGCCATGCAGTTCGGTTTTTTCGAACGCTTCGCGCTGTGCCGGAGGAAGCTCCGACAGCGCTTCCTCGAGTTCAACCCAAACCAGCTCACTTAAATATTCATCTTCCGGAGACTGCGGCACGCCAAACAGGGTTTCCGCCAGTTCGTCTTCCTGAAAATCACCATTCTCATCGTCAGAATAGTAATCGGAAAGCGGCAGCTCGCGTTTTTTACGCGCCCTGTCGGTCATTTCATTGCGCGCGGCGCGGAACAGCCAGGCGGCGACATTCTCCACCGGCTGCTCTACTTTCATCAATTGCCAGGTCACTTCCTGCAGGATATCGTCTGCATCATCACGTATCGCCGTGCGGCCGTGGATGAAGGCTTTCAGCCTCGCCCGGCAGGCATTAAGCGCTGATAGCACCAGGGAGTTTCCCGCCGTCCCGGCTTTCATTACGGCTGCTCTGTTTCTGTCGGCTTCTGGCCGTCATCTTCCGGCTGGCGCAACCACCACGCCCTGTTCGCCTGCCGTGCTGCGGCCCTGCTGCACGCTCTGTACTTCGCTGATATTCCGCAGGCAGAGGGTCCAGTCTTTTGCCTGGCCTTCGCCCTGCACCGTCAGCGTATTGCCTTCGCGTTTCACCTTCAGCGTGAAAATCACCGAACCGTCCGCCGCCGGAACTTCGCACCGCGCTTCCTTGCCTTCTTCCAGATTAAATAGCTGGAAGGCGGTGCCTTCGTGCCATGCGTAATCCGGCTTCTGGTCGTTATTACCCAGCGCCAGCAGCGTGTTGTCGCGAACATAGACCGGCAGGCTCAGGAAATCGTACTGCTGTTTGTGCCAGCGGCTGCCCTGCGCTTCATGGCTGGTGAACAGGTGCGTCCAGCGACCTTCCGGCAGATAGAACTGCACGTCGCCCGCCTCGCTGAACACCGGCGCGACGAGGATCGAATCGCCGAGCATATACTGGCGGTCGAGATAGTCGCAGCCGGGGTCGTCCGGGAACTCCAGCATCATGGCGCGCATCATCGGCGTGCCGAACTCTGCTGCCAGCGCCGCCTGGCGGTACAGATACGGCATCAGGCGCGATTTCCACTGCGTGAAATGGCGCACCACGTCGCAGGCTTCGTCATCGTAGGCCCACGGCACACGGTAGGATTTACTGCCGTGCAGACGACTGTGGCTGGAAAGCAGCCCGAACGCGCACCAGCGTTTATAGACGTGCGCGGGCGCGGTATTTTCGAAGCCCCCGATGTCGTGGCTCCAGAACCCAAAGCCGGACATGCCCAGCGACAGGCCGCCGCGCAGGCTTTCCGCCATCGATTCGTAGTTGGCGTAGCAGTCACCGCCCCAGTGAACCGGGAACTGTTGCGCCCCCACAGACGCCGAGCGGGCAAACAGCACCGCCTCTTCTTCGCCCAGTTCCTGTTTGAGCACGTTCCATACCAGTTCGTTGTAGATGAAGGCATAGTGGTTGTGCATTTTCTGCGGATCGCTGCCGTCGTGCCAGACCACGTCCGTCGGAATGCGCTCGCCGAAGTCGGTTTTAAAGCAGTCCACGCCCATGCGCACCAGACGTTTCAGGTGTCCGGCATACCACTCACAAGCCTGCGGGTTGGTGAAATCGACAATCGCCTGCCCCGGCTGCCATTTATCCCACTGCCACACCGCGCCGTTCGGGCGCTTAAGCAGATAACCTTTCTCCAGCCCTTCACGGAACAGCGGGGATTTTTGGCCGATGTATGGGTTGATCCACACGCAGATTTTCAGGCCGCGCGCTTTCAGGCGTTTGAGCATGCCTTCCGGGTCCGGGAAGGTCGCCGGGTCCCACTCGAAATCGCACCACTGGAAGGCCTTCATCCAGAAACAGTCGAAGTGGAAGACGTGCAGCGGCAGGTTGCGCTCCGCCATGCCGTCGATAAAGCTGTTGACCGTCGCTTCGTCGTAATTGGTGGTGAACGAGGTGGTGAGCCACAGGCCGAA
>DALYUA010000284.1:0-4208 GCA_031993245.1 Buttiauxella sp.
CCGGACGTTCGGTGCCGTTAAATCCCCAGATGGCTTTCGGGCGCATCGGGTCCATGTCGATTGTTTCGCTGCCGTAACACCAGCACGGCGTAACGGTGATGGTCAGCCCGACATTCTGACTGCTGAACTTTTCCTCGCAGGCGGCAGACTCGGCCATGCCAGCGATACAGGTATCGGCAATCACGCATTCGATGCTCTCGCCATTCGGATGACGCAGCCGTTCGGCGATAAGCTGCGCCGTGGCCCGGGCCATAGCCATGGTTTGTTCTTCAAGGGATTCCCGCACGCCCATTCTGCGGCCGTCAATCACCGGGCGGATGCCAATTTTCGGTAAGGTGCTGATTCGGTTCATTGTGATTCCTCAGGTCGATGAATCTTTTTCAGGTACTCGGGTCGATACGGCTTCACCGCGCTGGCTAAGACAGAACGGATTATCGACGTGGGATGGTTAATTTTGCTAACTCGAATTAGCATAGGTATCAGCGGTAAAATTAAACAATAACTTTCTTCACAAACTGTGACGATTTTCACGACTTGTGTGGCAAAGCAGCAGGCAGGATGAAAATACGCTTCAGCACTCAGCAATAAAATTACGTTTATTCAATAAGATACTTTATTAAGATTGCGCAGCGTCACAATTTGAAAGCAAAGTATTTGTCTGTCCCGTGGAGTTTGAATAGGTTTAAAGCGCAAAAGCTAATTCGAGTTAGCTAAACAATTTTAAACGGAATAAATGCCATACGGACCGGGCGGGAAGATATTAACCATGCCAGTCCATCCTCCATTCGGCGGCATCTGTCTTTTCCGTTTCCTTAGACCGCGACACCTGATTTAAGGGCAAGCGCATGTCAGACACTTTTTTGCAGATGAATAATATTACTAAACGCTTTCCGGGTGTGTTGGCGTTAAGTAATGTCAGTTTTAATCTACGACGCGGTGAAGTCCATGCCCTGCTCGGGGAAAATGGCGCGGGTAAATCAACGCTGATGAAAATACTCTCCGGCGTTTATCGCCCGGACGAAGGCGAAATTATTTTTGAGAATAATACTGTGCACTTTTCCAGTCCGCTGGAAGCGCAGAACCTTGGCATTACTATTATTCATCAGGAATTTAATCTCTTTCCCGACCTGACCGTCGAAGAGAATATTTTTATTGGCCGCGAGTTTTGCAAAAATAATCGCTGGCAGTTGGATGCAAAAACGCAGCGCGCTCAGGTCAGCGAGATCCTGACGAAATTAAACCTGAAAATAAAACCGGACAGCCGTGTGGCGGATCTGACGGTTGCTCAACAGCAGATGGTAGAAATCGCCAAAGCAATTTCCGTTAATGCCAAAGTGCTGATTATGGATGAGCCCACCGCGGCGCTGACCGAGAGCGAAATCGACAGCCTGTTTCGTGTTACCCGCTTGCTTAAGGAACAGGGCACCGGCGTGGTCTATATTTCCCACCGCCTGGAAGAGCTGGCGCTGATTGCGGACCGGGCAACCGTGATGCGCGACGGGGAGTATATCGCCACCGTCGATTACGAAACCGTGCAGATTAACGATCTGATAACCATGATGGTGGGCCGCAAGCTGGGTGATATTTATCCGCGCCGCCCGCCGTTCACCGGCACGCAAAAAGTGCTGGAGGTGAAAAACCTTCAGCGTAAAGAGGTGCTGTACGATATTAATTTTTCGCTCAATCGTGGCGAAATCCTCGGCCTGTCAGGATTAATGGGCGCCGGTCGAACAGAGCTTGCACGCGCCATATTTGGCGCCGACCCCACTGACGGCGGCGAAGTCTGGCTCAACGGGAAATTAATCAAGGTTAACCACGTTTCACAGGCCATAGAACAAGGCATTGGCTATTTAACCGAAGATCGTAAAAAGGAAGGTCTCGCGCTGGGTTTATCCGTCGAGCTGAATATTATGCTCGGTAATTTCCCTGAATATTCCGACAAATTTGGCGTCGTAAAAGAAAAACAATGCCGGGAAGTCAGCGAGCAGCTAGTGAAAACCCTGCGGATTAAGACACCGCATTTACAACAGGCGGCTTTGCATTTAAGCGGGGGTAATCAGCAAAAAATTATTATTGCCCGCTGGGTGTGTAAAGACACCGACATTCTCATTTTCGACGAGCCGACGCGCGGTATTGACGTGGGCGCCAAGCTGGAAATTTATGAATTAATGAACCGGCTGGTGGCGAAAGGGAAATCTATCATCATGATCTCCTCGGAGTTGCCGGAAATTATTGGCATGTGCGATCGCATTTTAGTGATGCGCAGCGGACGTATTACCGGCGAGCTAAATAAGGCCAGCGCCACCCAGGAAAACATCATGAAATATGCGACGTTAGAGGACTGAATCATGACTGACTCATTAACTCCCGCCTCACAACCGGCCAAATCGCGCAGAATCAATAAAGCGCTGCTGATGCGCCTTGCACCGCTATTAAGCCTGGTGTTGCTGGTAATATTTTTTAGCCTGAGCTCACCGTTCTTTTTTAACACCGAAAATATTATGACCATCGCCCTGCAAACCTCGGTGATCGGCATTATGGCGATTGGTGTGACCTACGTGATTATTACCGCTGGCATAGACCTGTCTTTAGGCTCGGTGGTGGCATTCTCCGGCGTGGTGGTCGGCCTGTGCGCGTCATTCAGCATGCCGCTGATTGTCTGCGTTATTGCCGGGATGCTGGCCGGAGGAGTGTGCGGCTGCGTTAACGGTCTGCTGGTAACGCGAGGAACCATTCCGCCGTTTATCGCAACGCTTGGGCTGATGATGTCGGTACGCGGTATCAACATGGTGATGACCGACGGGCGCGCGATTTATTTCTCCGACTACCCAACCTTTAAACTGCTCGCCCAGGGCCGTCTGTTCGACGTGCTGCCCTACCCGGTGTTCTACCTGGCAATTATCGCGGTGGTTGCAGCTTACATCCTCAAGAAAACGATCGTTGGCCGCTATGTGTACGCCGTGGGCAGCAATGAAGTGGCGGCGCATTTGTCCGGCATTAAGGTTCAGCGCGTCAAGATTTTCGTTTACGCCTTCTGCGGCCTGTTAACCGGTATTGCCGGGGTGATCCTCGCGTCACGCCTTAACTCCGGGCAGCCAACGGTTGGCGTTGGTTACGAACTGGAAGCCATCGCCGCCGTGGTGATTGGCGGAACAAGTCTGATGGGCGGCGTGGGCACCATCGGCGGAACAATAATTGGCGCGTTTATCATGAGCGTGCTGAAGAACGGCCTCAACCTGATGGGCGTCTCACAGTTCTGGCAGATGGTTGCCATGGGCGTCGTGGTGGTGGCTGCGGTGTACCTCGATACGTTACGTAAAAAAATGCGTTAACCACGCGTAATAACAAAACTTTACCCTGTCATAAAACCTACAAAATCTGGAGCGAGTCACATGAAAGCTAAACATATTTTAGGTGCGGTATCGCTTGCCGCACTGCTGGTCAGCACGGCTTACGCTAAGACGTTAACCCTGCCCGTGGTGAGTAAAGGGTATCAGCATGAATTTTTCCAGACGGTAAAGATGGGCACGGAAGCGGCGGCGAAAGATCTTGGCGTCAGCACCAGTTTTGTCGGCCCGGCGGATGAAACGCAAATCGCCGAGCAAATCCAGCTTCTCGAAAATACCATGGCTAAAAAGCCGGACGGTATTCTGCTGGCGGCCCTTGATGCCAATGCGCTGGCACCGCTGGTCGAAACCGCCAACAGTCGAGGCATTAAGGTCGTGACGTTCGACTCCGGCGTAAATTCCGATCTGCCAGCTAGCTTTGTCGCTACCAATAACGTGAAGGCCGGGGCGCAAGCGGCCGATGCGCTGGCGGCCGAAATCGGCGGCAAAGGCAAAGTGGGCGTGGTGGCTCACGTAGCCGGCACATCCTCGGCTATCGAACGTTCCGAAGGCTTTACCAAACGCATGAAAGAGAAGTACCCACAGGTGACGGTGCTGCCGGTGCAGTACAGCGACGGCGACCCGCAAAAAGCGATGGATAAAACGACTGATATGGTGCAGGCCAATCCGGATCTGGCAGGGATTTACGCCACCAACGAAGGCGCAACCTTGGGCGTAGCCAACGCCGTGGACAGTCTGGGCATCAAAGGTAAGGTTAAAGTCATCGGCTTCGACAGCACCGAAGCCATCATCGGTTTCCTGAAATCCGGCGTGCTGCAGGGCTTTGTAGTGCAGGATGCTTATCAGATTGGCTACCAGGGT
>DALYUA010000284.1:4218-4835 GCA_031993245.1 Buttiauxella sp.
AAAGCGCTGGACGACGCCATCAACGGCAAGACGGTGGCAAAAGAGATCGATATTCCGGTGAAATATGTCAGCATGAAGAATATTAACGACCCGGCGGTGGATAAACTGCTGCACCCGTTCGGTAAGAAGTAATCATTTATATCAGTTCAGACCACCCTCTCCCTGCGAGAGGGTGAGTAACGCGATAAGCATTCCAGGCCGCAGCATGGCAGCACTTTGAACATTAGTTTTATAATGATGGCAATTTTCGATAATGGATTAGCCCGGGGCGAGTGGTTATGGCCAAAACAGTAGAACAGATTGCAACCGATCTGAATTTGTCAGTGACGACGGTCAGGCTGGTGTTAAGTGGTAAAGCGGAGCGTTACCGCATTAGCCTGAAGACGCAGGCGCGTATAAATGAACATGTCGAACGCTATGGCTATACGATTAACCATTCCGCACGGAGTCTGAAATTAAATAAAACCGAGACGCTGGGATTAATTGTTCCCTGTATTTCGAACGTCTTCTTCGCAACGCTTGCCGAAAAGCTGGAATTACGCTGCCGCAAATCGGGTTATCAGCTAATGATTAGCTGTACTTATAACGATGTGGATTACGAAAATAAGCTGGTTAAA
>DALYUA010000285.1:0-4830 GCA_031993245.1 Buttiauxella sp.
GCAGATTGCCTGGGGCTGGCGCACGATGTTTGTGGTCATCGGCCTTGCGGGCATGCTCGTCGGGGTGTGTTGGTACGTCTGGTATCGTAATCGTGACAAATTTGCGTTGCAGAAGGACGAACAGACATATCTGGCGACGCCTTCTGTTCCACGGCCTCAACTGAGTCTGAAAGAGTGGGGAGCCTTATTTAAACGCCGTACCGTTTGGGGAATGATTCTGGGTTTTTCTGGCGTGAATTATACCGGTTGGTTATATATCGCGTGGCTTCCTTCCTATCTGCAAGCCCAGCAAGGTCTGAGTCTTGCGAAAACAGGATGGGTGGCGGCAATCCCTTTCCTGGCGGCCGCCCTGGGAATGTGGTGTAACGGTTTTGTGCTGGATGCGTGCGCAAAACGTGGTTTCGACCTGGCAAAAACGCGTAAAACGGCGATCGTGGCGGGGCTTGTGCTCTCTGCCCTGGGTACGCTGCTCGTCGTCCAGTCGACAACGCCTGCGGCAGCGGTCGCCTTCATTTCAATGGCGTTATTCTGCGTCCATTTTGCCGGCACCTCTGCCTGGGGATTAGTGCAGGTGATGGTGTCGGAAGCTAAGGTCGCTTCGGTAGCATCGATTCAGAACTTCGGCAGTTTTGTATTCGCTTCTTTTGCTCCTGTCGTAACTGGTTGGGTAGTGGACACCACCGGATCCTTTGATCTGGCTTTAATCATTGCCGCCTGCGTCACCTTCACGGGCGCGCTGTGTTATGCCTTTATCGTCAAAAACAATGTGGCATAGAATGCCCATTCCTCTCGGAATCCATTAAAAATGATGGATGGCGGTTTATCTCTCCGACCGCCATTTTTTACCTAACCTGGCTATTCCTTTTCTCTCTTCCCGCGCTGCTCGCCATGTGTTTGCCTGTGCAAAAATCATGCACAAAGTGTGACTCAGTCCGTCAAAATTGTTTAAATATACTTGTATGGTAGTAAGGCGGCAGGTAATTTCTCACTTATTAGCGCTCCCTGAAAATCTCCGCGGTAAGGAAAGCAGAATGAAAATCGTTAAGGCAGAAGTGTTTGTTACCTGTCCCGGGCGTAACTTTGTCACGCTCAGGATAACCACTGACGAAGGGCTGACGGGCCTGGGCGATGCCACGTTAAATGGCCGTGAATTACCGGTGGCTTCCTATCTCGAAGATCATATTTGCCCGCAGCTCATTGGCCGTGATGCGCATCGTATCGAAGATATCTGGCAGTTCTTTTATAAAGGGGCCTACTGGCGCCGTGGCCCGGTAACCATGTCCGCAATTTCTGCTGTGGATATGGCGCTTTGGGATATCAAGGCCAAAGCCGCTGGTATGCCGCTGTACCAGTTGCTGGGCGGCGCATCCCGTGAGGGAGTAATGGTTTACTGTCATACCACCGGCCATTCCATTGATGATGTGCTTGAAGATTACGCGCGTCATAAAGAGATGGGTTTCAAAGCGATTCGCGTGCAGTGCGGCGTGCCGGGGATGAAAACCACCTACGGCATGGCAAAAGGCAAGGGGCTGGCTTACGAACCCGCAACAAAAGGCCACTGGCCGGAAGAACAACTCTGGTCGACGGAGAAGTATCTCGACTTCACACCGAAATTATTCGACGCGGTACGCCGCAAATTTGGTTTTAACGAACATCTTTTACACGACATGCACCATCGCCTGACGCCGATTGAAGCCGCACGCTTCGGCAAAAGCGTTGAAGAACATCGTCTGTTCTGGATGGAAGACCCAACGCCTGCTGAAAACCAGGACTGCTTCCGCCTGATTCGCCAGCACACAATTACGCCCATCGCGGTAGGTGAGGTATTTAACAGCATCTGGGACTGCAAACAGCTTATTGAAGAGCAGCTCATCGACTACATCCGCACCACCATCACTCACGCAGGCGGCATCACCGGCATGCGCCGCATTGCGGATTTTGCTGCGCTGTATCAGGTTCGCACAGGTTCCCACGGGCCTTCCGATCTTTCTCCGGTTTGCATGGCGGCAGCGCTGCACTTCGATCTGTGGGTGCCAAACTTTGGCGTGCAGGAATATATGGGCTATTCCGCACAGATGCTGGAAGTTTTCCCGCATAGCTGGTCGTTTGAGAATGGCTATATGCATCCGGGCGACAAACCCGGCCTGGGTATTGAATTCGACGAAAAGCTGGCCGCGAAATATCCCTACGAACCCGCTTACTTACCGGTAGCCCGTCTGGAAGATGGCACGCTGTGGAACTGGTAAGTCAAAAAGTGCGGCCAGGGACGGCAGTAAAATCAACCCTACAAATAAAGGTAAGTGATGATGGTCAGCTCAGTTGATATAAAAGAAGTGGATAATACGCCAGTCATTCGACGTGTTGCTGCGGCATCTGCAATAGGGACCGCCGCTGAATATTATGACTTCTTTGCCTATGGCACCGCCGCCGTCCTCTTTTTTGGGCATTTATTCTTTCCCAGTGAAGATCCGTTAATCAGTACGCTTGCGGCTTTTGCGACGTACGCCGTTGGTTTTCTCGCGCGTCCATTAGGCGGAATCGTCTTCGGGCATATAGGCGATAAGGTCGGGCGGAAAAAAGCGCTGGTAATTACCATTTTGATTGTAGGGCTAGGGACATTCTGTATCGGCCTTTTACCTACCTATGAAAAAATTGGCATCTGGGCTCCGGTTCTTTTAATTTTCATCCGCGTTTTGCAGGGTTTTGGCGTAGGAGGAGAGCAGGCGGGCGCCGTGCTGATGACCGCTGAATATTCCGTGCCGGCGCGGCGTGGGTTCTTCGCCAGTTGGGTGCAGATTGGCGCACCGGTAGGTTTTTTACTGCCGCTGGCGCTGTTTGCTCTGCTTAATGCCACGTTATCTTCGGAAGCGATGATGGCTTATGGCTGGCGAATCCCATTCCTGTTGAGCCTGTTATTAGTCATTGTTGGATTATTTATCCGCCTGAAAATTGATGAGTCTCCGGTTTTCGCGCAAATTCGTGAAACCAAAGCCGAAGAGTCGCGCCCGTTAGTTGAGGTTATTCGCGATTTTCCAGGCATTGTTGTAAAGGGCGTCTGTGCAAAATTAATCGAAGCCTGCACGTTTGCCATGTTCACCGTTATCGTACTGGCATACGGTAAGGCCAATAGTCTGGATGCCAATATCTTAATGGAAACCATGATTGTCGCCATTATTCTGGAGATAATTATGATTCCCCTTATGGGTGCCCTCTGCGACAAAATTGGCCGCAAACCCGTCTATATTTTTGGCGCATTATTACAGGTAATAATGATTGTGCCATTCTTCCTTGCGATTAATCAGGACAGCTTCTGGTTAACGCAGTTAGTAATGATTCTGGTACTTAGCATCGGCCACAGCATGTGTTATGCGCCACAGGCTTCTTATTTCCCGGAGCTTTTCCCGACGCATATTCGCTGTAGCGGTATCGCATTAATCTGGCAGGTAGGTTCGTTAATCGGCAGCGGGCTGCTGGGGCTGGTTGCCGTGAAAATATTGCAGATGACCGGCGGGCATTATTACGGTCTGGCTACTTACGTTATTGTGCTGGGTGCTATTTCAGTCATTGGCCTTCTTATGATGCCGGAAACCGCACCGTTACGGCTGAAAAAAGAATACCAGCAGTGGCATAAACATTAATTATCGGGGCTGGTGTTCACCCAGCAGGATAAACCTTAGTCATTTATAGAAAGGATATATTAAATGAAAAGTATCACTATTCAGCAACCGGGAACGCTTGTTATTGAAGAGCGCCCCCCGCTTAAACCACAGCCTGGCGAGGTGCGTATTCGTGTGGTAAGTGCGGGGATTTGTGGCTCTGATGTCCATATTTATCGCGGCCACAACCCTTTCGCCAAATATCCTCGCGTTATTGGCCATGAATTTTTTGGCCAGATAGATGCGACAGGTGAAGGCGTTGACGCTTCCCGCATTGGTGAGCGAGTGGTCGGCGACCCGGTGGTCAGCTGCGGCCATTGTTACCCTTGCTCAGTTGGGCGGCCTAATGTTTGCACGGAATTGCAGGTGATTGGCGTGCATCGTGACGGCGGCTTCAGCGAATACGTCACGCTGCCTGCCCAAAATGCTTACGTAGTGCCCGACAGCATTCCGGATAACGAAGCCACGATGATTGAGCCGTTCACCATTGCTGCCAATATCTGTACCCAGATGAACCCCGGCCCGCTGGATACTGCGCTGATCTACGGCGCAGGGCCGATGGGGCTGACCACCATTCAGGTTCTGCGTGGCGTCTACGGCGTAAAAGAGATCCTGGTAGTCGATCGTATTGATGAACGCCTGGCGATGGCGAAGGTTAACGGTGCGGATCGCGTAATCAATAACACGAACCTCGACCTGAAAGCCGAGCTGGAGACGCTCGGCATTCGGCCAACGTTAATCATCGATGCCGCATGCCATCCGTCCATTCTGCCGGAAGCAATTAGTCTTGCATCGCCTGCCGCGCGCATTGGGATTATGGGATTCTCCTCTGACCCTTGCGTCCTTAATCAGCAGAGCATTACCAGCAAGGAGCTCACTATTTACAGCTCACGCTTAAACAGTAAGCGCTTTCCGCAGGTAATTAGCTGGATGAAAGAGCAAAAAATAGCGCCTGAGAAATTAATCACCCACCAGTTCACTTATACGCAGGTGAGCGAAGCGATGGAAATTTTCGAAAAAGATCAGAAACGATGCTGCAAGGTTCTTCTGAAATTCTAAGCAGCGTACTGCGTACCTGAAGATTTGCTGTATCCACAACGACAAGTTACAGGGAAGAAAAATGAATACGACAACACTCAACACGGCTCAGCCGGAAAGAAGCACATCTGATTTG
>DALYUA010000286.1:0-4781 GCA_031993245.1 Buttiauxella sp.
CGCATCGTAGCGTTTGACGGCGACAAAAATTGGACTCAGGCGATGCTTGTGCGCGATGTTCAGCAGCTTTATAGCGAGCTGAGCACTCGTACCGGCGAGCGATGGGCGCTCTGCTTTGACAACAGCTACTGGTTTATCGTCGCGCTACTCGCCACGTTGCATGCGGGTAAAACGCCGTTGCTGCCGGGTCACTGCCGGGAAGCACAGCTGCGCGAACAGCAATCTCTTTTTAGCGGCGTGTTAACCGATCTGCCTCTGGGGCTGAATTGCCCGGTTATTAATCCGCAAACAGTATCCTCTCATTTGCCGCAGCCCCTGGCACCCGTTGCGCATGACGCAGGCGTGATTTTGTTTACCTCGGGATCAACCGGCGAACCTTCGCAGATTTTTAAAAGCGTTAACGCTCTGAATGAAGAGAGCGTCTGGCTGGCGAAGCTCTGGGGGAGCGATCTGAAGGCGTGTCGCGTTGTGGCATCGGTCAGCCATCAGCACATGTACGGTCTGACGTTTCGCATCATGCTACCCATGACGCTGGGTCTGGCCTGCGATGTATCGATGATTCATTTCCCCGAGCAACTGGCAGCGCAAACCTCCCATCCTCTGCTGTTTATCAGCAGCCCGGCTTTTCTGAAGCGCCTCGACACCAGCCTGGCCGCGCCGCCGTGCCATAAAACTATCTCAGCGGCAGGATTGCTGGACGACGAAACGGCGCAGCGAGCAAAGCGGTGGTTCGGTAAGGCGGTTTGCGAAATTTATGGCACCACAGAAACGGGCGTGCTCGCCTGGCGGCAGCATCACAGCGCCGCGCCGCCGTGGCAGCCTTTCCCGGAGGTGGAATTTATCGCCAGTGAAGAGGGATGGTCGGTACGCTCCCCGCTGACGGACGCATATGTTTGCCCGCTTGATGACAATCTGGCATTTATGCCGCAGGGCGGATTCCGGCTGCTGGGCCGTCGCGACCGCATCGTGAAGATCGAAGAAAAACGCGTCTCGCTTAGTGAAATTGAACGACGTCTGCTGGCGCTGCCGGGCGTGCAGGATGCGGCCGTGGTGCCGATTGTTCGCGCCGGACGTATGTCGCTCGGCGCCATTGTGGTGCCAGATGGCGCAGCTACGCTGCCTGCGAAATATAAAACACAATGGCGACAGACGCTTCGCCAGTGGCTTGAACCTGTGGCTATCCCGCGTTACTGGCGTATCGTTGAGCGCATTCCCCTCAACAGCCAGAGCAAGAGAGCCTGGGCGCAACTACAGGAATTATTTGATGAAACCCACTGAAGAAGGGCGTACACAGTCGGCTGAAAATCAGTTGTGTCTGCATCTGCATATTCCGGCGAACCTGAGCTGGTTTCGCGGTCACTTTCCAACCCAACCGCTGCTTCCCGGCGTGGCGCAGCTTGACTGGGTGATGGCTTACGGAGCTGAACTGGCGCCGGGCATGCGCTTTTGCGCGATTGAAAGCGTGAAGTTCCAGCGCCCGGTATTGCCCGAAAGCCTGCTTGAACTGAACCTGCGCTGGGACGCCGCCCGCAGTTTGCTGCACTTTGAGTATCTTCTGTTGAAGAAAGATTCGCGGCAGCCTGTCAGCAGCGGGAAAATCAAGCTATGTCCCTGATCCCGAACATCTCCACAGCCCATGCGGGTTTTCGCCCATGCGTGGTGATCCCCTGCTATAACCACGGGGCAGCTATGCCCGGCGTGCTCGCGCGTCTGGCTCCGTTTTCTTTGCCGTGCATTATTGTCGACGACGGCAGCGAACAGGCGACAGCGCAACAGCTTGAGCTTCTGGCGGCAGGCCACTCAGGCGTGACGCTGGTGCGCCTGGCGAACAACAGCGGAAAAGGGCAGGCCGTTATTGCCGGTTTGCGGGTCGCTCAGCAGGCTGGTTTCAGCCATGCCATTCAGCTCGACGCCGACGGCCAGCACCGTATAGAAGACATTCCACGCTTTTTGCAGGAAGCGGAGCGGTATCCCGAAAGCCTGGTATCCGGCCAGCCGGAATATGACGATTCGGTGCCCAAATCCCGCCTTTACGGGCGCTACGTAACGCATTTTTGGGTATGGGTTGAAACGCTTTCGCTGTCGCTTAAAGACAGCATGTGCGGATTCCGGGTTTACCCTTTGAGCGTCACGCTTGCGGTTATCGAGCAGCATCCTCCGGGCAAGCGTATGGATTTCGACACCGAAATCATGGTGCGTCTGTACTGGTCCGGCGTGGAAAGCCGTTTCCTGCGTACTCGCGTAACTTATCCGCCCGATGGTCTTTCTCATTTTGACGCCCTGCGTGACAACCTGCGTATTTCCTGGATGCACACGCGATTATTCTTCGGCATGCTGCCACGCATCCCAGCCTTGCTTTCACGTCACCGCAAAAGCGCACACTGGGCGAAAGTGCCAGAGAGAAAAGGGCTGGCGGGGATGCGCCTGATGCTGGGTATCTATCAAATTTTGGGGCGCGGGGCCTTCACGCTCCTGCTTTATCCCGTAGTGGCCTGGATGTGGCTGACCGGGGGAGCGCAGCGTCGTGCCTCGCAGCTTTGGCTGGCGCGCGTGCGGCAACAGGCGCAAATCAGGCAGGTCGAACTGCCAGAAGGTTTAAACAGCTATCGTCATTTTTTGCGCTTTGGCGATGCGATGCTCAATAAAATTGCCGCCTGGCGAGGAGAGATTAAATGGGGGCGCGATATTAATTTTGCTCCCGGCAGCCGTGAAGTTTTGCAGCCGCAGGCGGGGGGCGGAAAACTTATTCTTGCCGCGCACCTTGGCGATATTGAAGCCAGCCGGGCACTGGCGCAGGTCGAGGCGGGGCTGGTTATCAACGCGCTGGTCTTTACCGATAACGCCCAGCGCTTCCGCCAGATTTTAGCCGGGATAGCTCCGCAGGCGGCGGTGAATTTATTGCCCGTCACGCACATTGGCCCTGAAACCGCCATGATGTTGCAGGATAAACTTGATGCAGGCGAATGGGTGGCGATCGTCGGCGACAGAATTGCGGTTAACACGCAGCGTGGCGGCGATCGTCGCGTATGCTGGAGCCAGTTTATGGGCGCGCCAGCGCCGTTCCCGCAGGGGCCGTTTATTCTTGCCGCCGCATTACGCTGTCCGATCGTTTTAATGATGGTGCTGCGCGAGCAGGGCAAACTGCTTATCCATGCAGAACTTTTTGCCGATCCCCTGATATTGCCGCGAGCGACACGCCAGCAGGCTTTACAGCAGGCCATCGATCGTTATGCCGAACGGCTTGAACGCTACGCTTTACGCTCGCCGCTCGACTGGTTTAATTTTTATGATTTCTGGCAACTGCCGAAAGATCTGGAGTCCGGATGTTAAGCGACCCGCGCTTTACCGCTGAAGTGAGTATCAAAGTACCTTTCCACGATGTCGACTCGATGAACGTGGTCTGGCACGGCAACTATTTCCGCTATTTTGAAGTGGCGCGTGAGGCGCTGCTTGACCAGTTCAGCTACGGTTACCGTGCCATGCAAGCGTCCGGTTATGTCTGGCCTGTGGTGGATACGCGGGTGAAATATCGAGACGTGGTGACGTTTGAGCAGCAAATCCTGGTGCGGGCAAGCGTGGAGGAGTTCGAAAACCGCCTGAAGATTGGCTATCAAATCACCGATGCCGCAAGCGGTAAACGCACCACCACGGGCTACACCATTCAGGTAGCGGTTGACGCCGCGACGGGGGAGATGTGCTACGTCTCGCCGGCTGTTTTATTTGAACGCATGGGAATAAAGCCATGAAAAAACTTTTACTGACCGCGGCCTTGCTGATAAGCAGCGCGGTGAACGCGGTGACGCTGGATGACGTTCAGCAACGCTTTGCCGCCCAGCAGGTCGTGCGCGCCACCTTCCAGCAGGAGCGGCAGATTAGCGGCATGGCCCAGCCGCTGCACTCAAGCGGTGAGGTGCTGATTGCCAAAAACAAAGGTCTGTGGTGGCAACAGCGGCATCCTTTTCCAATGACGCTTATCCTTGATGACAGCCATATGGTGCAGGTGATGGGCAGACAGGCGCCGCAGGTGATCACCGCCGACAGCAACCCGCAGATGTTCCAGTTCAACCATCTGTTGCGCGCCCTGTTCCAGGCCGACAGGAAAGTGCTGGACGAGAATTTCACCAGCCAGTTTACCGACCAGGGCAAAGGGCAATGGCAGCTAGTCTTAACGCCAACCACCACGCCGCTCGACAAGCTGTTCAGCACCATTACCTTGCAGGGCGAGAAGTTTCTCAACCGCATTGAGCTTAACGATAAACAGGGCGATTTCACGGAAATCACCTTCAGCAATCACCGCCCGGAACCACGAAAACTGACGCATGAAGAACAGCAGCGTTTCGTTTTCTGATCGGCATCGCCGCCTGGCCTGGGGCTGGCTTGCGGTAGTAGCGTTGCTGGTGGTTGCGCTGTGTGCGTTGCTGCCAAAGGCCAGACTCGACAGCAGCGTGTTGTCGCTTCTGCCTGCGCAGAGCCTGGGGCAGATACCGCCAGAAATTGAAGCGGGATTCCTGCAACGGCTCGACAGGCAGCTTCTCTGGCTGGTTAGCCCTGGCACAAAGCCTGATGCACGCGTCGCTCAACGCTGGCAGGCGCAGCTACAACAGCAGCCTTTCCTGGCGCAGATTCAGGGGCCGATGGATGCCGCCGCCCAGCAGGCCTGGGGCAGGTTCTATTTTGAACATCGTAACGGGCTGGTGGATGAGCAAACCCGCGCCCGCCTGCAAAACGGCGGCGATGCTCAGGCGCAGTGGGTTTAATCCCAGCTTTATTCGGCGGTTTCC
>DALYUA010000287.1:0-4769 GCA_031993245.1 Buttiauxella sp.
TCCCGAGGCGATTGCCGCCCGTACAGTGTTTTCAATCGGCAGGATTTCAAACAGGGCAGCGCGTCCATAATACCCGCCGTAGCAGCGCTCACAGCCAACGGCCTGCCAGTCCGGCAGCGGCTTCGGCCAAATATGCGCGGGCAAAGAGAGCTTTTCATGCGGCTGCTTTTTGCAATGCGGACATAGCTTGCGAACCAGACGCTGAGCCACCACCATCTTAAGGGCTGATGCCAGCATCCAGCGGGCAACGCCCATTTGCTCAAGACGAATGACGGTTTCAATGGTCGAGTTAGTATGCAGCGTGGATAATACCAGATGCCCCGTCTGCGCTGCTTTAACGGCAATCTCCGCCGTTTCGCTATCCCTGATTTCACCGACCATGATTACGTCTGGATCCTGCCTTAACAGCGCCCGAAGCACGCTCTGAAAAGTTAGCCCGGCTTTGGTATTCACCTGCGTCTGATTCAGCCCCGGCAACGGTATCTCAACCGGATCCTCAACGCTGCATATGTTGGTGCCCGGCTGGTTCAGCGCATTAAGAGCGCTATACAAGGTGAGAGTTTTACCACTTCCGGTAGGGCCGGTAACCAGAATCATGCCCTGTGGATGAGCCAGCGCGGCCTCGAAAAAGGCGCTGTTTTCACGGGATATCCCCAGGGCGGCAAGCTCCAGCGGCTGTTCGCTTTGCTGGAGCAAGCGCAGCACCACCTTTTCTCCATGCCGTACGGGAAGCGTGGAAATTCTGAATGAAGCTTTACCGGTGGCGGTATCCACATCCTTTTGTCCATCCTGAGGCAGGCGGCGCTCCGCAATATCGAGATTGCCTAATACTTTTAGTCGCGCTGTTAGCGGGGCAGCAAGGCTTATGGAAAGAAGAGGCTGTAGCTGCAACACACCATCTATACGTAACCTGACCCTGTAATTTTCCTCCATAGGTTCGAAATGGATATCTGAAGCCCGTAGCTGAATGGCTTTTTGCAGGGTTTCGCTTAGTAGCGTAACGACAGAGCTTCCGTTCTCCGGCTGCTCCTCAGTACGGGAGGCTGTGGGGAGATGCCTGACCTTTTCCAGACGTTCGGCGGACCAGTACTCGACATCGATAGACTTGTCGCTGATAAAGCGTAATGATTCAAACAGCTGTATCGGTGGATTGGGGGTCACGGCAATGCGTAACCGATGCTCCTCTTCCCCAAGCAGCACGGCATGATATTGGGCACACAAGGCGAGGAGTTGTTGACGACTGGACATGGTTATTCTCCCGCAGCCTCGCCAGGCGTTTCATTCCCAAAGCGGAAGACTTCTTCGCATGCCTGTTTTAGGGAGCCGCCGTCCGCTACGTTGCAGCTGCGTTTCCAGTTCTCAACGCCTTCTGAATTTTTCCATACGGGTGTTAACGTCACCGTTAACCCGTTTAGCGTTTCCTGGC
Source organism: Buttiauxella sp. (assembly GCA_031993245.1). Classification (GTDB taxonomy): domain Bacteria; phylum Pseudomonadota; class Gammaproteobacteria; order Enterobacterales; family Enterobacteriaceae; genus Dryocola. The sequence goes on from DALYUA010000287.1 coordinate 1,427, forward strand.
CAGTAAGGGTTACAACGCCATTTGCAACCTGCATGTTGCTGATGTAACGAGTGGTTTTCACAGAGGGAATACCGTTATTCCCTGCGTCGCACGCCGTTACACCACCTTTGTCTATGGCGCAGAGTTCAATTGCCGTTCGGTAGGGCACAAAAGATTGCAGCATGTCGGTAAGTGCCGCTTTGCGCAGGTAGCTCTGGTAGGACGGAATGCCGATAGCGCTCAGAATCGCAATGATGCCAATCACCACCATCAGTTCAATAAGAGTAAATCCTTTTTGCTTATTCATAGCTCGCTCCTCAGGAAAGAGGTGACACTTTGACAGGCAGGTTCACGGCCTACGAGAAGCAAAAAGCACATCAGGAAGAGGCTTTCCGGAATTTTTAATTAGATTACAAAAGCAAACAACAACGACGCGAGCGGTTTCGCAAAACGGGGGAAGATGGGCCTTCTGACCCATCTTAAAAGGACGATTTAGCGGAAACGCATGGAAAGATCGAGGGCGTGGACATGCTTGGTGAGCGCGCCCACTGAAATAAAGTCGACCCCCGTTTCAGCAAATTTACGCAGCGTTTCTTTCGTAACGTTACCGGAAACTTCCAGCCGCGCTTTGCCTGCGGTCAGCGCAACAGCCTGGCGCATCTGCTCAACGTTGAAGTTATCAAGCATGATGATGTCCGCACCGGCTTTAAGCGCCTGTTCCAGTTCATCGAGAGACTCTACTTCCACCTCTACCGGCACGTCCGGATGTAGCCAGAACGCTTTTTCCACCGCCTGGCGAATCGAGCCGGAGGAAATAATGTGGTTTTCTTTTATCAAAAACGCGTCCGACAACCCTAAGCGGTGGTTGCTGCCGCCGCCGCAAAGTACGGCATATTTCAGTGCGGTACGCAGGCCCGGCAGGGTTTTACGCGTATCCAGCAGCTGCGTGTTTGTTCCCGCCAGCAGGTCGACGCAGGTACGAACTTCGCTTGCCACGCCCGAAAGAGTTTGTACGAAGTTTAGCGCGGTGCGTTCGCCGGTTAACAGTACGCGGGATGGGCCATCAAGCTCGAAAAGCGGCTGATCAGCTGCTACCGCTTCACCATCTTCCACATGCCATTTTACTTCAACGCCGCCGCCTAGCTGGATAAAGACCTCTTCAACCCAGCGTTTACCGCAAAATACACCCTTTTCGCGAGTAATCACTATGGCGTGCGAAACATGATCTTCAGCTAATAGCTGAGCGGTAATATCTTTATGAGGATCGACCTCGCCGCCAAGATCTTCACGCAGAGCGAAGGAGACGGCCTGAGGTATATCAAGGCTGATGCGTTCGAGAAGCTCGTCACGTCGACGGTCTGGGTTATAACGGCGGGGCGGCATGATAAAACTCCGAAATGGCTAAATTAAGGTCGAAACATGCTACTCTGATGCGACTTCGAGTGCCACTACTGAGGAGAATCACGCATGCGGCTTTTAAACGGCTGGCTGGTGGGCGTGAAGCATGTCCCTTCCCCACATTTCGATTGCCGACCGGAAGATGAATACCCTTCTTTACTGGTGGTGCATAACATCAGCCTGCCGCCGGGTGAATTTGGCGGGTCCTGGATTGATGCTTTATTTACCGGCAAGCTTGATCCTGACGCTCATCCCTATTTTGCCGGCATTGCCCATTTGCGAGTCTCTGCCCATTGTCTGATCCGCCGCGACGGTGAAATTGTGCAGTATGTGCCTTTTGATAAACGAGCCTGGCATGCTGGCGTCTCGGTTTATCAGGGAAGGGAGCGCTGCAACGATTTTTCTATCGGAATCGAACTGGAAGGTACCGATACCTTACCCTACACTGACGAACAATATCAGCAGCTGGCCTCGCTTACCCGCTTGTTAATTCAGCACTATCCTTCCGTTGCCGATAACATGACGGGCCATTGTGATATCGCACCCGGACGTAAAACCGATCCTGGATCTTCTTTTGACTGGGGCCGTTTTCGTCGGACGTTAAGTCACGTCGAATAAGGAGATGACATGACGCTTTTTACACTCTTACTGGTTATGCTCTGGGAGCGCCTGTTTAAGATGGGCGAGCACTGGCAGTTAGATCATCGCCTGGAAGTTATTTTCCGGCGGATAAAACATTTTTCGATGCTGCGCACGATTTTGATGACGGCGCTATGCATGTTGGTCGTATTCCTTTGCGTGCGAGCTTTGCAGGGGCTGTTCTTTAATATCCCGCTGCTGGTGTTCTGGATTGCGCTTGGCGTGTTATGTATCGGGGCAGGGCAGGTTCGTCTGCATTATCACGCCTATTTACAGGCCGCCAGCCGCGACGATCTGCACGCGCGGGATATGATGGCTAACGAGCTGACGTTGATTCACGGTGTGCCGCCTGACTGCGATGAGCGTGAATATCTTAAAGAACTACAGAACGCGCTGCTGTGGATTAACTTCCGCTTCTACCTCGCTCCGCTTTTCTGGTTTATCGTCGGAGGATTGTGGGGCCCGGTTACGCTTGCTGGATATGCTTTCCTGCGCGCGTGGCAAACCTGGCTTGCTCGTCACCATACGCCGCATCAGCGTTTGCTCTCGGGTATCGATGCTATTTTACATGTGCTTGATTGGGTGCCGGTCCGTTTAGTTGGCGTGGCTTACGCCTTGCTTGGACATGGTGAAAAAGCCCTGCCGGCATGGTTTGCAGCGCTTGCCGATCGTCACTCTTCCCAGTATCAGGTGCTGACCCAGCTTGCGCAATATTCGCTGGCACGCGAGCCGCACCATGACAAAATTAAAACGCCAAAAGCCGCTGTTTCGATGGCTAAGAAGGCTTCGCTGGCGATCGTGGTCGTGGTGGCATTGCTGACGATTTACGGCACTCTGGTCTGAGACCAGAGGCCGTCTGTCATCAAGGATGGTCGGCGGGCGGGATGCCAAAAACGGGCATTCCGTCCTCATCCCAAATTATTTTCTTCAACCGGGTATGACGATTGGGGTCGTAAAGCGGATCGCCCTCAATTTTCGTGTAATTCCGTGCGTGATAAACCAGCACATCCTCGCCTTCTTTCGTTCTGGTAAAGCTGTTGTGGCCCGGTCCGTACTGCTTGTTTTCATAGCTGGTGGTAAATACCGGCTGCGCTGATTTGTGCCAGTTGCCTGCTTTTGTTGGATCGGCGGCCAGGTCGATCCACAGTAGCCCCAGACAATAATTCTCATCCGTGGCGCTGGCAGAATAGCTGATAAACAACCTTTCGCCGTGTGTTACTACCGCAGGTCCTTCATTAACCATAAAGCCGCGGCACTCCCACTCAAGCTCCGGTTTGCTCAGCATGACGGGCTCGCCTTTAATTGACCAGGGCGTCTCCATTTCAGC
>DALYUA010000288.1:0-4748 GCA_031993245.1 Buttiauxella sp.
TCCGTAAGGAAGTTGAAGAGCTTCGTATTGCCGGAGAATCTGAACTTCAGCCCGGAACGATAGAGTACGAGCGATATCGACTCACCCGTGCACAGGCTGATGCTCAGGAATTAAAAAATGCCAAAGAATCCGCTGAAGTGGTGGAAACCGCATTCTGCACGTTCGTGCTGTCGCGGATAGCCGGAGAAATTGCCAGCATTCTCGACGGGATACCCCTGTCGGTTCAGCGGCGCTTTCCGGAGCTGGAAAACCGACACATTGATTTCCTGAAGAAGGACATCATTAAAGCCATGAACAAAGCTGCGGCGCTGGATGAAATGATACCGGGGTTGCTGAGTGACTATATCGAACAGTCAGGTTAACGGGCTACAGCACTCCGCACGCGCGGGGCTTCACTCGCTGTACCGGCCAGAACCGCAAACAGCGGTTGAATGGGCAGATGACAATTACTATCTTCCAAAAGAGTCTGCTTATCAGGAAGGGCGATGGGAGACCCTGCCTTTTCAGCGCGCAATCATGAATGCAATGGGCAACGACTACATCCGTGAGGTTAACGTCGTTAAATCTGCCCGCGTCGGCTATTCAAAGATGTTGCTTGGCGTGTACGCCTACTTTATTGAACACAAGCAACGCAATTCGCTTATCTGGTTGCCCACTGATGGTGACGCTGAAAACTTCATGAAGTCCCATGTCGAACCCACCATACGCGATATTCCATCTTTACTGGCCCTGGCGCCGTGGTATGGCAAAAAGAACCGTAACAATACGCTGAGCATGAAGCGATTTTCGAACGGTCGGGGCTTCTGGTGCCTGGGCGGTAAAGCGGCAAAGAATTATCGTGAAAAGTCGGTCGATGTTGCTGGCTATGATGAACTGGCAGCATTTGATGATGATATTGAAAAAGAAGGCTCGCCAACATTTCTGGGTGACAAGCGTATTGAGGGCTCGGTATGGCCCAAATCGATACGTGGTTCAACACCAAAGGTGCGTGGCACATGCCAGATAGAGCGCGCGGCCAGTGAGTCTCAGCATTACATGCGCTTTCACGTCGCCTGTCCGCACTGTGGAGAAGAGCAGTTTCTTAAATTTGGTGACAAGGAAACGCCGTTCGGGTTCAAGTGGGCCCCGGGCGAACCCTCCGGTGTTTTTTATCTCTGCGAGCATAACGCCTGCGTTATTAAACAACAGGAACTGGATTTCACCGATGCCCGTTACATTTGTGACATTACAGGCATCTGGACGCGCGACGGTCTGAACTGGTTTTCTTCATCAGGTACCGAGACTGATCCCCCTGACAGTGTAACGTTTCACATCTGGACCGCGTACAGCCCGTTCACCACATGGGTTCAGATCGTCAAAGACTGGATGAAAACGAAAGGCGATACCGGCAAACGCAAAACGTTCGTAAACACCACGCTGGGCGAAACGTGGGAGCCGAAAATCGGTGAGCGGCCCGACGCTGATGTGATGGCTGAACGTAAGGAACATTTTGGCGCCGCGGTACCGGAGCGCGTCGCTTACCTTACTGCCGGAATAGACTCACAGCTAGACCGTTACGAAATGCGTGTCTGGGGCTGGGGGCCGGGGGAAGAAAGCTGGCTGATTGACCGGCATATCATCATGGGCCGCCACGATGATGAAGCGACCCTGCAGAGGGTGGATGAGGCTATTAACAAGACCTATACCCGACAGAACGGCATGGAAATGTCGGTATCCCGCATCTGCTGGGATATCGGGGGGATTGATCCAACCATTGTCTACAACCGGTCGAAAAAACTCGGCCTGTTTCGCGTTATCCCGGTCAAAGGGGCCTCAGTCTACGGTAAACCAGTCGCTAACATGCCGCGTAAGCGAAACAAGAACGGCGTTTATCTGACGGAAGTAGGTACTGATACCGCTAAAGAGCAGATTTACAACCGCTTTACGCTGGTTTCGGAAGGTGATGAGCCCCTTGCGGGTGCGGTGCATTTCCCCAATAACCCCGAAATTTACGATCTGGCCGAGGCTCAGCAGCTTACCGCTGAAGAGCAGGTCGAAAAATGGGTTGACGGTAAGAGGAAAATTCTCTGGGACAGCAAGAAACGGCGTAACGAGGCACTCGACTGCTTTGTGTATGCGCTGGCGGCGCTTCGGATCAGTGTTTCACGCTGGCAGCTCAACCTTGATTCGCTTTTGTCCAGCCTGCTGGAGGAAGACAGTTCACGTAAAAATAACAAGACCCTGGCGGATTACGCCCGGGCATTAGCCGGAGAAGAATAATGGCGACACAGGCCGAACTGGATAGCGCTCGTACTGCGTTGCATGACCTCATGACGGGTAAGCGGGTCGCGACGGTACAGAAAGATGGTCGCAGGGTGGAATTTACAGCCACCAGTGTCACTGACCTGAAAAAATATATCGCCGATCTGGAAGTGCAGGTCGGAATCACTCAACGGCGCCGGGGACCGGCAGGATTTTATACATGAAATCACCAGCACTATTAGGTCCGGACGGCAGAACTTCTCTGCGGGAGTATGCCGGATATCACGGTGGCACGGGTGGGTTTGGCGGCCAGCTTCGTGCGTGGAATCCGCCCAGCGAAAGCCCGGATGCTGCCCTCCTGCCCAACTTTGTCCGGGGTAATGCCCGCGCTGACGATCTGGTTCGTAATAATGGCTATGCTGCCAATGCGGTTCAGCTTCATCAGGATCATATTGTCGGCTCTTTCTTCCGGCTCAGCCACCGCCCGAGCTGGCGCTTTCTTGGAATTAATGAGGAGGAAGCCCGGGCATTCTCCCGTGAAGTGGAAGCAGCCTGGAAAGAATTTGCTGAAGATGACTGCTGTTATATTGATGTGGAGCGTAAACGCACTTTCACGATGATGGTCCGGGAAGGTGTGGCGATGCATGCCTTTAACGGTGAATTATGTGTCCAGGCGACGTGGGACAGCAGCGCTTCGCGACTTTTCCGCACGCAATTCAGGATGGTCAGCCCGAAACGCATCAGTAACCCCGGTAATCAGGGCGACTCACGGAATTGCCGTGCCGGTGTTGCGATAGATAATGCGGGCGCTGCGGTCGGGTACCACGTCAGTGATGACGGTTATCCTGGCTGGATGGCGCAGAAATGGACCTACGTTCCCCGCGAACTGTCCAGCGGGCGGGCATCGTTCATTCATGTGTTTGAGCCACTGGAAGACGGTCAGACTCGTGGCGCCAACGTGTTTTACAGCGTGATGGAGCAGATGAAGATGCTCGATACGTTACAAAACACTCAGTTGCAGAGTGCGATCGTTAAAGCGATGTATGCGGCTACCATCGAAAGTGAACTGGATACGCAGACCGCTATGGATTTTATTCTCGGTTCCGACAGTAAGGACCAGCAGAGTAAAATGACAGGCTGGCTGGGTGAAATGGCGTCCTATTACACGGCGGCGCCGGTGCGGCTCGGAGGCGCGAAGGTCCCGCACCTGATGCCGGGCGATTCTCTTAATCTTCAGTCTGCCCAGGATACTGATAACGGATATTCAAGCTTCGAACAGTCGCTGCTGCGTTATATCTCTGCCGGGCTCGGTGTGTCATATGAACAGCTTTCGCGAAACTACTCCCAGATGAGTTACTCCACAGCGCGGGCCAGCGCCAACGAGTCGTGGGCCTATTTTATGGGGCGTCGTAAGTTTGTGGCTTCCCGGCAGGCCTGTCAGATGTTTCTTTGTTGGCTTGAAGAGGCGATTGTTCGCCGCGTGGTCACGCTTCCGGCGAAAGCGCGTTTCAGCTTCCAGGAGGCGCGAAGTGCCTGGGGTAACTGTGACTGGATCGGCTCCGGCCGGATGGCGATCGATGGGCTTAAGGAAGTGCAGGAAGCGGTCATGCTGATTGAGGCCGGGCTGAGTACCTACGAAAAAGAGTGCGCCAAACGCGGTGAGGATTATCAGGAAATCTTTGCCCAGCAGGTGCGCGAAACGATGGAGCGTCGCGCTGCCGGACTTAAACCGCCTGCATGGGCTGCCGCTGCCTTTGAATCGGGTCTGAGAAAATCCACTGAGGAGGAGAAAGATGACGCCCGAGCTGCGTAATCTCCCGCATATTGCCAGTATGGCCTTTAATGAGCCGCTTTTACTTGAACCCGCCTATGCGCGGGTTTTCTTTTGCGCGCTGGCTGGCCAGCTTGGCATTTCTCGTCTGACCGATTCGGTTTCAGGCATCTCTCTGGGTGCTGAGCAAATGGCGGAGCCGCTGGCGCTGTTTGGCGATGACGACACAGGTCCACGGCCGGCACGCAGTTATCAGGTAACGAATGGCATCGCCGTGTTGCCGGTGTCCGGCACGCTGGTCAGCAAAACCCGCTCGCTTCAACCGTATTCCGGAATGACAGGTTACAACAGCATTATTGCCCGCCTGCAGCAGGCCATAAGCGATCCCGGTGTTGACGGTATTCTGCTGGATATGGACACACCTGGCGGCATGGTTGCCGGGGCGTTTGATTGTGCGGATATCATTGCCCGCGCGCGTGAAATCAAACCCGTCTGGGCTCTGGCAAATGACATGAACTGCAGCGCCGGGCAGTTGATCGCCAGCGCGGCATCGCGAAGGCTGGTTACCCAGACCGCAAGAACGGGGTCAATTGGCGTAATGATGGCCCACAGTAATTACGGGGCTGCGCTGAAAACCCAGGGAGTGGAAGTCACGTTGATTTACAGCGGTGAACATAAAGTCGCTGGCAACCCTTATGAAAAGCTGCCGAAGGACGTGCGTGCAGATTTTCAGGCG
>DALYUA010000289.1:0-4739 GCA_031993245.1 Buttiauxella sp.
GTGACATCGCGGAAAATCCCGCTCATGCGCCACATATCCTGATCTTCCAGATATGAACCGTCGCTCCAGCGCAGCACCATGACGGCGATGCGGTTTTCACCCGCCCTGAGCGCCTGGCTTAAGTCAAATTCAGACGGCAGACGGCTATCCTGTGCGTAGCCAATCCAGTTGCCGTTGCACCACAGGTGGAAGGCAGAATTCACGCCGTCAAAAATGATGCGTGTTTGCCCGGCCGTCAGCCATTCCTCGTCAAGATTAAATGTGAGCGAGTAACAACCAGTGGCGTTATCTTCAGGAACAAACGGCGGATTTACCGGGATCGGGTAGGTGACGTTGGTATAAATCGGCGCATCGTAACCCAGCATCTGCCAGTTAGAGGGAACAGAGATATCATCAGCAGCGTTGAGATCCTGCTCAATCCAGCTTTCGGGAACGGCTTCCGGCTGGGTGAAATAGCTAAATTTCCAGGTTCCGTTAAGGCTACGCAGGCTCTGCGACGGCGCCTCTTCGCGTGCCGCTTCCGGGGAGCGCCAGCGGGCAAACGGCGGATGGGCCGCGAGCTGATTCACCCGGGTGACGGATGGATTTTCCCAGTCGCGACGGGCCAGTATGGAAGCAAGAGTGGCGGCATTGCTGCCTGCTTTTATCATCATATTCCGGGTTCCTTGATTAATTTGCGATGCGCTCACAATTTTAAGGAATATGATTTCTTCCGCCGGGCGTGTAAAGCAGAGTGATGAGATTAGGTGACGTGACTCACAAACCTGGGCCAATCTTATCGGGCCAGTCTTATCGGGCCAGTCTTATCGGGCCAGTCTTCCTACCTGACGCGCAAGGGCGGTCAGCGCATCCGCAAGCGCCTGAGCAGAAGGGCCGTTCCCGCCGGGAGCCGCAGTGGTTTTGCGTTCCACCAGCGCCACCGGCAGGATCTGCGGTTCTGGTGGCGTATCCGGTTGATGAATCAACTCCACCAATCGGTTCACGCTGGCTTTGCCGAGGTTTCTGAAATCCTGCTTGACGGTGGTGAGCGGCGGAATAAAGCAGGCGCTGTCTTCGGTGTCGTCATAACCCACCACGGAGACGTCTGCCGGCACCCCTAAGCCCTGTTCGGAAAGCGCACGCAGTGCGCCAAGCGCCATCTGATCGTTGGCGACGATGATTCCCTCCGGCGTTTTGCCCTCGCGCAATAGCCGGGAAACCTGCTCATAGCCTGAAAGCGAACTCCAGTCGCCTTCCATTATCGCAACGGCATCCAGCCTGTGCGCGCCCAGCGTTTGCTTCCAGCCCTCAAAGCGCAGGCGTGCTGAAACGGATGTCAGCGGGCCGTTGAGCAAGGCGATACGCTGATGACCAAGCCTTATAAGGTGCTCAACGCCCAGACGCGCGCCTTCGTAGGGATCGAAAATAATAGTGTTGGCATCCAGATCCGGGGAGACGTCCAGAAACAGCGCTGGCACGTTAGCGCAGGCGTTTTGTACCGCCTGAGCTTCTTCGTTTTCGAGAGGAATATTAACAATCAGCCCGTCTACGCGCTGCGAAAGCAGGCTGTTCACTGCGGCTTTACAGGCGGCAAGCCCCGGTTGCTCAACCATGGAGATCACCACGTTGAAATTCATCTTGCCTGCCTGAGTTTTGATGGCGGCAACAATCTGTGAGGGGGCGTGAAGCGAAAGATTGGTGGTGGCAAGGCCAATGGTCTGGCTCAGTTTCCCGGCTAACTGCTGCGCCACGCGGTTGGGCACATAATTCAGAGCGGCCATCGCCGCCTCAACTTTCAGGCGCGTTTTTGCGGAAACGTGGCTTGCCTGGTTAATCACCCGGGATACCGTCTGATAGGAAACACCGGCATATTCCGCCACATCGTAAAGCGTTACTGACTTGGGTTTCATGCCGGGTTTCCTTATCGCTCTTAAAGTCCGGGGCTATTCTACACTTAATCACTTTAGACAGGAGAGCATCATGTACAAACTCTACGGTGCACCGGGCTGCGGCTCGGCGATTGTCGAAATCATGTTTATTCTCACCGGCGAAGCTTATAAATGGGAAAACGTGGAGGGCTTCGAGGATCCGGGTCCGCAGCGCGATGCGCTATTAATGCTCAACCCCCTGGGCCAGGTCCCGACGCTTAAACTTGATGATGGCTCAGTCATGACGGAAAGCGCGGCCATTGCCCTGATGCTGCTGGACAAGCATCCCCACCTGGCGCCGCCCGCGGGTACGGCTGAACGCCAGCGTTTTTACCGGCTTCTGGTCTGGTTTGTTGCCAATGTCTATCCCACTTTTACCTATGGCGATAATCCTCCGCGCTGGACGCAAAACGGCGCCGATGAGCTCCTTGCCAGCACGAACCATTATCGCGAGCAGCTCTACCTTTGGCTGGAGTCCCAGCTCGGAAGCGGACCCTATATTTTTGGTGAAAAGATTACGCTGCTGGACGCTTATGCTGCGGCGATGATTAACTGGCGGCCACGGCAGGAATGGTTTGAGAAGCGTACGCCGAAGCTGTTTGCCATTGCGCAGCAGGTACGCCAGCGCAAGGAGTTACAGGAAGTGTTAAGCCGCAACGGGATGCTGTGATCGCACCATCGATCATATGGCGCTGAGGCGACCCTGTATAGTGACAGGACTTACATCGCAACGGGATTTGTCTATGGCTTTTGACCTGAATGCTTACTTCGCGCGTATCCATTTTACGGGCGAATACGCGCCGGATTTGAATACGCTGCGGCAGGTGCATTTGCTGCATACCTGCGCGATCCCTTTCGAAAACCTGGACGTCCTGCTGGAACGGCGAATTTTGCTCGACGACGAAAGCGTGTTTGAAAAGCTGGTTACGGCCGGGCGGGGCGGTTACTGCTACGAGCAAAACGCGTTGCTGCGCCTGGCGCTGCTGGAAATAGGTTTTCAGGTTGAAGATTTGGCGGCACGGGTGCTGATTACGCACCCGGAGCGGATGCCGGCCCGCACTCATCGTTTACAACTGGTGACGGTTGCGCGGGAACGCTGGCTGGCGGATGTGGGATTTGGCGGCAAGACGCTCACCGCCCCGCTGCGTTTTGAACTGGACAGCGAGCAAACCACTCCGCACGGCGTGTACCGCCTGACGCGCCTTGAGGAAGACTACCTGCTTAGCCTGCGCGAAGAAGAAGAGTGGTTACCGCTTTACCGTTTCGATTTGCAGCGGCAGTATTCCGTGGATTACGACGTAGCCAACCACTATGTCGCCACCTGGCCGGAGTCACATTTTCGCCATCATCTGATGCTTTGCCTGCATGTTTTTGACGGCAGCACCATCACGCTGAACAACCGTCAGCTTACGATCGATGGCAAAAAGCAAGAGCTGGCTGATGCGGCCACCGTTTATCAGGCGCTGCAATCCCATTTTGGTCTGCGCCTGGATTCCCCAAAGCACGGTATCGACGTTGAAACTTTTGCCGCCGCTTTTACTTTACTCAATGCCTGATAAAGACAAACTCACTACCGCTACGGAGAAGACCTATGCCACATATCACCGTTAAATATTTCCCGCGTGAACTGACAGACGAGCAGAAACAGGCTCTGGCGGAAGATCTCAGCGACGTTGTTAAAAAGCATTTTAGCTCGAAGGACGCCTCGCTTTCGGTTGCGTTGCTGCCGGTGGAACAAGAGCGCTGGAAAGAAGATGTTTATGACACAGAGATAAAGCCCGCGCTTGATACGCTCGCCAAAAAGCCGGGCTACAGCATGTAGTTCTGGTATAACGAGGGAGTTACTCCCTCGTCTGGATATCATCCTTCAGCGTAAGCGGACGCGGCTGTAAAAAGTTATCCACAAAATCGGTGGATAACTCTGTGGGATTCTATGTAGATCGTTGTACTGGGCCGGACGATCGGGTGGGTTAACGCAGCCTGGCTGACAAGGAAAGGAGATACATGAAAAAGCTAGTAATTTTTTTACATGGGGTGGGGAGTTCCGGTGCCGATTTGGAAGGGCTGGGCCTCTATTTTCAGCAGGTTATGCCCGAGGTTATTTTTGCTTCACCGAACGGCACTTCACGTTTTGACGGGGGCGATGAGGGTTATCAGTGGTTCAGCGTGATAGGCGTGACGGAGCAGTCTCGTCCCGAACGCGTCGTTGAGGCCCGTGCCGCTTTCGATGCCACCATCGAGTCAATCTTCAGAGAGCATGATGTGACGCCGGGTAAAGACCTGGTCATCCTGCTCGGTTTTTCTCAGGGTTCGATTATGGCGCTGGACGCGCTGGTAACGGCCCGCTTCCCTCTGGCGGGCGTGGCTGCGTTTTCAGGGCGGCTTTCTTCACCCCGGCCCTATCAGCCAGCGGCAGATGCTGCAGCACTGCTGGTACATGGCATGGACGATCTGGTGATTCCGTGGACGGAAAGTGAAGCTGCCGCCGCTGCGCTAACGGAAGAAGGCGTTGAGGTGGAAACGCTGTTTGAACCAGGCCTGGTGCACACCATCAGCGCCGAGGGCGTCGCTAAAGCGATGGAATTTATCATCCAACGTTTTGAGTTGAGCTGATCTATTCTTAGCCCGGTTTCCATTGCGAACCGGGTGTTTAATTTTTTGGGGTTAAGCTTTGTCTGTTAATTATGTCGGTATGCCAGGAAATATCTCTGGATTATTAATGCCAGCGTAAAGATATGAAAATGACCAGCGAAAAGAAGGCGAAATATGGTAAAAAGCTGGCGTGTTTTACTATTGAGGACAATTTACTATCCGCAACTGATGAGAAGCAAT
>DALYUA010000290.1:0-4692 GCA_031993245.1 Buttiauxella sp.
GGCCGGCCCATCAGATTATGCAGTTACAGAAATTAGTCAATATGTTTGGCGGGGACCTTACTCGCCGCTATGGGCATAAAGTCCATAAACTTTCCCTTCACGGCGGTTTCAGCTGTCCAAACCGCGACGGTACCATTGGCCGCGGCGGATGCACATTCTGCAATGTCGCCTCCTTTGCCGACGAAACGCAGCAGCATAGCTCCATCGCTGAACAGCTCGCGCATCAGGCGAAGCTTGTGAACCGCGCGCAACACTATCTCGCTTATTTTCAGGCTTACACCAGTACATGGGCGGAAGTGCAGGTGTTGCGTTCGATGTACCAGCAGGCCGTCAGCCAGGCGAGCATCGTTGGCCTTTGCGTGGGAACCCGTCCTGATTGCGTGCCGGAAAGCGTGCTGGATTTGCTGAGCGAATACCGCGAGCAAGGCTACGAAATCTGGCTGGAGCTGGGTTTACAGACCGCAGACGATAAAACGCTGCATCGCATCAATCGCGGCCATGACTTTGCCTGTTATCAGGAGACGACACGGCGTGCCCGTAAACGCGGTCTGAAAGTTTGCAGCCATCTCATCGTTGGTTTACCGGGTGAAGAGCAGACACACTGTATGACAACGCTGGAAAAGGTGGTGGAGACAGGCGTGGACGGCATTAAGCTTCATCCGCTGCATATCGTCGCGGGCAGCACTATGGCGAAAAGCTGGCAAGCGGGGCGTTTACAGGGAATTGAGCTGGCAGATTATACGACGACTGCCGGAGAGATGATTCGCTATACGCCGCCTGATATCGTCTTCCATCGGATTTCCGCCAGCGCCCGTCGCCCGACCCTGCTTGCGCCGCTGTGGTGCGAGAATCGCTGGGCCGGTATGGTCGAAATCAACAGATATTTGCTTGAGCATGGCGTGCAGGGATCGGCCCTGGGTACGCCGTGGGATCCCATTCTTCTCTCGTAATTCCTGGGCGTTACCTCTTTTTGCGGTATATTTAGCGGATTGTTGGCGAAGGGAAAGTTCCATGAAGCAAATCCGGTTACTGGCGCAGTACTACGTTGATTTAATGGTGAAGCTCGGCCTGGTGCGCTTCTCTTTGCTGCTGGCTTCGGCGCTGGTGGTGCTGGCTATCGTTGTGCAGATGGCGGTCACCATGCTATTGCGCGGCCAGGTCGAGAGCATAGATGTGGTGCGCTCAATTTTCTTCGGCCTGCTGATTACGCCGTGGGCGGTCTATTTTCTTTCGGTGGTGGTGGAGCAGCTTGAAGAGTCGCGCCAGCGGCTGTCAAAGCTGGTCGATAAACTTGAGGAGATGCGCGAGCGCGACCTGAAGCTCAACGTGCAGCTTAAAAACAATATCGCCCAGCTCAATCAGGAAATTGCCGACCGTGTGAAAGCGGAAGACGAACGCCAGGCCATGCTTGAGCAGCTTAAGGTGGAGATGCAGGAGCGTGAAGAGACACAGATTCTCCTTGAGCAGCAATCCTCGTTTCTGCGTTCCTTCCTTGATGCTTCGCCGGATCTGGTTTTCTATCGTAACGAAGATAAAGAGTTCTCCGGCTGTAACCGCGCCATGGAACTGCTGACCGGGAAAAGTGAAAAACAGCTCATCAGCCTTAAGCCACAGGACGTTTATTCGCCGGAGGCGGCGCAAAAAGTTATCGAGACCGATGAAAAGGTCTTCCGCCACAACGTTTCTTTGACCTATGAACAGTGGCTGGATTATCCGGACGGACGCAAAGCGTGCTTTGAAATTCGCAAAGTGCCGTATTACGACCGGGTAGGCAAGCGCCATGGCCTGATGGGCTTTGGGCGCGATATCACCGAGCGTAAACGCTACCAGGATGCGCTGGAACGGGCCAGCCGCGACAAAACCACCTTTATCTCCACCATCAGCCATGAACTGCGCACGCCGCTAAATGGCATCGTCGGGTTAAGTCGCATCCTGCTGGATACCGAGCTAAATACCGAGCAGACAAACTATCTGAAAACTATCCATGTTTCGGCCATAACGCTTGGCAATATCTTCAACGATATTATCGATATGGATAAGCTTGAACGTCACAAAGTCCAGCTTGATAATCAGCAGGTCGATTTCACAAGCTTCCTCGCTGACCTTGAAAACCTTTCCGGGCTGCAGGCGCAGCAGAAAGGGCTGGCGTTCGTCATGGAGCCTGCGTTGCCATTGCCGCATAAAGTGGTTACCGACGGCACGCGCCTGCGCCAGATCCTCTGGAATCTCATCAGCAACGCCGTGAAGTTCACACCGAAAGGTGGGCAGGTCACGGTGCGCGTGCGCTACGAAAATGACAGCAGCCTGCGTTTTGAAGTTCAGGATTCCGGCATCGGTATTCCGCAGGTCGAGCAGGATAAGATCTTCGCTATGTATTACCAGGTAAAAGATAGCCACGGGGGTAAACCCGCCACCGGCACCGGTATCGGGCTTGCGGTTTCACGCCGTCTGGCGAAAAGCATGGGCGGAGACATTACCGTCAGCAGTAAGCCTGCAGAGGGCTCGCTGTTCACGTTGACCGTACAGGCCCCACGCGTGGCGGACGAAGTTGAAGATACCCTTGAGGATGACGATATGCCGTTGCCAGCGCTGCATGTGCTGCTGGTGGAGGATATTGAACTGAATGTTATCGTTGCCCGCTCGGTGCTGGAAAAGCTCGGCAACAGCGTGGATGTCGCTATGACGGGCAAAGAGGCGCTGGAAAAATTTACGCCGGGCGAATATGACCTGCTATTGCTGGATATCCAGCTTCCGGATATGACAGGACTGGATATTTCCCGCGAGCTGAACGCCCGCTTTGGCAAAGCAGATCTTCCGCCGCTGGTAGCGCTGACAGCTAACGTGCTGAAAGACAAAAAAGAGTATCTGGATGCCGGAATGGACGACGTTCTGAGCAAGCCGCTTGCGGTGCCGGCGCTGATGGCCGTCATCCAAAAATTCTGGGATAACCAACAGCCTGACGCCGAGAAGGAGCCCGTAATGACTCAAGTTGATAGTGAAAAACAGCAAGCGTTACTTGATATACCGATGCTCGAACAGTACCTGGAATTAGTTGGACCAAAATTAATTACCGATGGCCTCGCCATGTTTGAAAAAATGATGCCGGGTTATTTAAGCGTTCTGGATTCCAATATGACCGCCCGCGACTGGAAGAGCGTGGTTGAGGAAGGCCATAAAATTAAAGGCGCCGCAGGATCTGTCGGTCTGCGCCATTTGCAGCAGGTTGCCCAGCAAATCCAGTCGCCGGATCTTCCTGCATGGTCAGATAACGTGGGTGAATGGATTGAAGAGCTGAAACAGGAATGGCAGCACGATGTGGACGTTCTGAAGGCCTGGGTTGCGAGCGCTCCCAAAAAATGACCCCGGATAAACCGGGGTGCGCGAATACTGCGCCAACACCAGGGAAACTATGGCTGCGCCGGTTAGTTATAAGTTGTCATCAAGCGGCGCAACCTGTTATTCGCGGGTTGCTCAGGGATTAAGATAGCAAAACTTAAATAGTTTGTTACATGAACCAGTAAAATATGTGAACCATAGCGGTCAAATTATCATAGCTGGTAAGCATGGCCGCATGACCAAAAGGAAGAGCCATATGAAGAAAGTTGGCGTGGTGCTCAGCGGTTGCGGCGTCTACGATGGCAGCGAAATCCATGAGGCGGTGATTACGCTGCTGGCGATAGCGCGCGCGGGAGCTGAAGCGGTCTGCTTCGCACCTGATAAACCTCAAGCAGAGGTTATTAATCACCTTACCAATAATGAGGTTAATGAAGGGCGCAATGTCCTCGTTGAGGCTGCCCGTATCACACGTGGTGCAATAGCGCCTTTAGCGAAAGCGGATGCTGATAAGCTTGACGCTTTGATTGTCCCCGGCGGATTTGGCGCGGCTAAAAATCTCAGTAATTTCGCTCTGAAGGGGATCGAGTGTCTGGTCGACAGCGAATTGCGTCGGCTAACCCGCGAACTTCACGCGCAGAGCAAGCCGATCGGCTTTATGTGTATTGCGCCTGCCATGTTGCCAAAAATTCTGGATATGCCGGTGCGTCTGACTATTGGTACAGACATCGATATTGCTGAAATGCTCGAAGAGATGGGCGCGGAACATATTCCCTGCCCGGTGAACGATATCGTAGTCGACGAAGAGCATAAGGTCGTCACTACCCCCGCTTACATGCTTGCCACTCGTATTGATGAAGCCGCTGCCGGTATAGAGAAACTGGTGGCTCGCGTATTGGATCTCAGCGCATGAAGAAAGGGCGTTCCGCGCTCCTGGCAGGGATCAAGCGCTGGTTTTTACGAGCAATACTGACAGTTGCCGGGCTATGGGTAGCCGGCATTATCCTGTTTAGCTTTCTTCCGGTGCCGTTTTCAGCGGTGATGGCCGAGCGGCAGCTCAGCGCCTGGCTGACGGGCGATTTTGGCTATGTTGCGCATTCGGATTGGGTAAGCATGGATGAGATTTCACCCTGGATGCCGCTTGCGGTGATTGCCGCCGAGGACCAGAAGTTTCCTGACCACTGGGGATTCGATATGGCCTCCATCGAAAAAGCCATCTCCCACAACGAGCGCAACGAGAACCGCATTCGCGGCGCTTCCACGCTATCGCAGCAAACGGCCAAAAATCTCTTTTTGTGGGATGGACGAAGCTGGGTGCGTAAAGGCCTGGAAGCCGGTCTGACACTCGGGATGGAAGTG
>DALYUA010000291.1:0-4679 GCA_031993245.1 Buttiauxella sp.
CAAACTCGGCGGCGGCCTCTCCGCAGAAGCGCTGACCGACAAAGACAAAGCCGATATCCTCACCGCGGCGAAAATCGGCGTCGATTATCTGGCTGTCTCCTTCCCACGCTGTGGAGAAGACCTGAACTACGCCCGTCGCCTGGCCCGTGACGCAGGTTGCGATGCCAAAATCGTTGCTAAAGTAGAGCGTGCCGAAGCCGTCTGCGATGAAGCGGCAATGGACGACGTTATTCTCGCTTCCGATGTTGTTATGGTTGCCCGTGGTGACCTGGGCGTTGAAATTGGCGATCCAGAACTGGTCGGCATTCAGAAAACCCTAATCCGTCGCGCGCGTAAGCTGAATCGCGCCGTGATCACCGCGACTCAGATGATGGAGTCGATGATCACCAACCCAATGCCAACCCGCGCCGAAGTTATGGACGTGGCAAACGCCGTGCTGGATGGTACGGATGCGGTAATGCTGTCTGCTGAAACCGCGGCTGGTCAGTATCCGGCTGAAACCGTGGCGGCAATGGCGCGCGTTTGCCTCGGCGCTGAAAAAATCCCAAGCATCAACGTTTCCAAACACCGTCTGGACGTTCAGTTCGATAACGTGGAAGAAGCGATTGCCATGTCTGCGATGTATGCGGCAAACCATCTGAAAGGGGTTACCGCTATTATCACCATGACCGAGTCTGGCCGCACCGCGCTGATGACTTCACGCATCAGCTCCGGCCTGCCAATTTTCGCGATGTCCCGCCACGAGCGTACCCTGAACCTGACCTCACTGTACCGTGGCGTCACTCCCGTGCATTTTGACAGCGTGAACGACGGTGTAGCAGCCGCAAGCGACGCCGTTAACCTGCTGCGCGACAAAGGCTATCTGGTATCCGGCGATCTGGTGATCGTAACCCAGGGCGATGTGATGAGCACCATCGGCACTACCAACACCACGCGTATCATGTGCGTTGAGTGAAGTAAAAGTTAGCGCATGAAAAAGGGGCCAGATGGCCCCTTTCTTATTTTTTCGGAAACAGCTCTTTGCGGCGATAGGGTTCCGTTTCCCCCTCTTTACGCGTTTTCAGCAGCTTCAGAATCCAGGTATATTGCTCCGGACGTGGGCGGACGAAAATCTCCACCTCTTCATTCATGCGTCGGGCAATTCTGTTGTCGTCAGCATCGACTAAATCGTCCATCGGCGGACGAATAAAAATATCCAGACGGTGAGTTTCGCTGTTGTAAACCGGGAACAGCGGTACGACACGGGCGCGACAAACCTTCATCAGGCGGCCAATCGCCGGAAGCGTGGCCTTGTAGGTGGCAAAAAAGTCCACGAATTCGCTGTGCTCAGCGCCGTGATCCTGATCCGGCAGGTAATAGCCCCAGTAACCCTGGCGCACGGAACTGATAAAGGGTTTTATTCCGTCGTTTCGCGCATGCATACGGCCACCAAAGCGACGGCGTACCGTGTTCCATACGTAATCGAACAGCGCGTTACCCTGATTATGAAACATCGCCGCCATCTTTTGCCCGTCTGCGGCCATCAGCATCGCCGGGATATCCACGGCCCAACCGTGCGGTACGAGAAAGATAACGTTCTCTTCACGCGCCTTAAGCTCGTCAATGATTTCTTTCCCGTGCCAGTCAACACGCTGCATAACCTTCTTTGGATCGCGCAACCCCAGCTCTGCCATCAGCACCATCGCCTGCGGCGCGGTGGCAAACATCTCATCGATGATGGCTTCGCGCTCGGCTTCCGGCAGCGCCGGGAAACAGTAGAGCAAATTAATCTGCGCGCGACGACGAGCGCTTTTCCCGAATCGTCCGGCGATGCGCCCCACCTTTCCTAATAGCGGATCGCGCAGCGACGGCGGCAACAATGCAAGGCCTGCGAAAGCACCAACGCCCGCCCAGGCTCCCCAGTAACGAGGATGCCAGAAAGCTTTCTGAAACTCGGGGATAAATTCGCTATGACTTTTTTTTGCTTTTTCCATGCAGGTTCTCAGTACAGCATCAAATCTCTGATGATATGAATTTAGACGTAGTTTAGCGGGGCCAAAGCTGGCAGACAAAAGAAAAAGCCGGTACCCAGGCACCGGCTTTCCATTTATGCGGGTTAAGAGTGATTAATCAAAGCGTAGCTGCGGAACCACTTCACGCACCTGGGCCAGATAATCACGACGGTCCGAACCGGTTAACCCTTCTGTACGCGGCAGCTTCGCCGTCAGCGGATTTACGGCCTGCTGGTTGATCCACACTTCATAGTGCAGGTGTGGGCCGGTGGAGCGGCCTGTGTTGCCGGAAAGGGCAATGCGGTCGCCGCGTTTCACTTTCTGGCCTGGCTTCACCAGCAGTTTCTTCAGGTGCATATAACGTGTGGTGTAGGTGCGTCCATGACGGAGGGCGACAATATAGCCCGCCGCACCGCTACGTTTCGCCATCACCACTTCGCCATCGCCCACCGCCAGCACAGGCGTTCCCTGCGGCATAGCAAAGTCGACGCCTTTATGCGGCGCGATGCGTCCGGTTACCGGGTTAAGACGACGGGGATTAAAGTTCGAAGAGATGCGGAACTGTTTTACCGTCGGGAAACGCATAAAGCCTTTCGCAAGGCCTGAGCCGCTGCGATCGTAGAACTTGCCGTCATCTCCGCGAATCGCGTAGTAATCTTTGCCGCTGCTGCGCAGACGGACACCGACCAGCTGGCTTTGCTCACGCTTGCCGTCCAGCATTTCGCGGGACATCAGGACCGAGAACTCATCGCCTTTCTTCAGCTTGCGGAAGTCCATCTGCCACTGCATCGCTTTAACAACTGAACTGATTTCGGCGCTGGTTAAACCGGCGTTTTTCGCGCTGCTGACGAAGCTGCCGCCAACGGTGCCTTTGAGTACGCTGTTAACCCAGTCGCCCTGCTGCAGTTCACTGCTGAACTTAAAGGTATTGCCGGAGCGGTCATAGGTGCGGGTTTCGCGACGGGACATTTCCCAGGTCAGACGCTGCAGCTCACCGTCGGCGGTCAGCGTCCAGGAAATCTGCTGGCCGATTTTCAGGTTACGCAGATCTTTATCAACCGTGGCCAGCTGGCTGATATCGCCCATGTCGATGCCGTACTGGTTAAGGATACTGCTAAGCGTATCACCGGTTGAAACGACGTATTCATGAACGCCCGCCTCGCCCGCAATTTTATCGTCCAGCTCATCCTGCGGAATGGCATCATCGCCGTCGTCAAGCGTCGGCTGGTCGATTGGCTCACTGGCTTCTGGCAGTAAAGAACGGATTTCGCTTTTTTCAAGCTCGATGGTTTTAATGACGGGGCTGGCTTGCGGATGGTAAACATAGGGCCGCCAGACGGCGACCGCTAAAGTAAGAACCGTAAGTGACCCCAGCATAATGCGATGGGGCCGGGACAGGTTGTCAAAAGCCAGGGCGACAGAGCGGGCTATCTGTTGCACGTATTCACTTC
Source organism: Buttiauxella sp. (assembly GCA_031993245.1). Classification (GTDB taxonomy): domain Bacteria; phylum Pseudomonadota; class Gammaproteobacteria; order Enterobacterales; family Enterobacteriaceae; genus Dryocola. The sequence goes on from DALYUA010000291.1 coordinate 3,443, forward strand.
CTCGTTAATCTCCTTTCAGGCAGCTCGCATACTGATTCGCAAGCCCGGTCAAAAACTGCATATAGCTGTTTTTACCAGGCGCGACGCCGATCCCCAGCGGATCTAACGAGCCAGAACGGACGTTAGTACCACGGGCGACGGCATTAATAACCGCTGGCCTGAACTGTGGCTCAGCAAAAACGCAGACCGCTTTATGCTCAACCAACTGTGTTCTGATTTCATGTAAACGCTGCGCACCGGGTTGGATCTCAGGGTTGACGGTGAAGTGGCCAAGCGGCGTCAGTCCGTAGTGTTTTTCAAAGTAGCCGTAGGCGTCGTGAAAAACGAAATACCCTTTACCTTTGAGCGGTGCGAGCACGGTACCAACCTGCTTATCGGTGCTGGCTAATTCTGACTCGAATTTTTGCAGGTTGGCGTCAAGTTGGGTTTTATTTTCGGGCATAAGTTCCACTAATTTATCGTGGATTGCAACCGCCGACAGGCGCGCTATCTCAGGCGAGAGCCAGATATGCATATTGTATTCGCCATGATGGTAATCCTCCTCACTCTTTTCAGCGTGATGGTCATGCCCCTCATGGTCGCCGTCATCCTCGTCGCCCCCTTTCATGAGTAACGGTTTGACTGCGGCCAGCGTCGCGAGCGTCACCTGTTTTTGTTGCGGCAACTGACCAACGGACTTCTGCATAAATGCTTCCATCTCAGGGCCAACCCACACCACTAATTCCGCGCCCTGTAAGCGTTTTACATCGGACGGACGCAGGGAATAATCGTGTTCGGAAGCACCATCAGGCAGCAGAACTTCGGTGGTCGTCACACCATCTGCAATGGCGGAAGCAATAAAGCCCAGGGGCTTAATGGAAGCCACGACGGCAGCCTGTAAAGGCATGGCTGTGGCGCCCCAAAGCGCGGCGGAAAATCCAGCGAAAAGAAGTGTTTTTTTATGTAACATAATGCGACTTATCATCGTTGTAAAAGCAGGAGATGTGATATTATAACATTCGATAACTTCTGCAACCCTGAAATTGTTATGACAAATTTGGTATCACTGGAAAATATCTCCGTCTCTTTCGGGCAGCGCCGCGTGCTGTCTGATATTTCGCTCAATCTGAAACCGGGACGCATTCTCACTCTCCTGGGTCCAAACGGCGCAGGGAAATCTACCTTAGTCCGCGTAGTACTGGGGCTGGTAGCACCTGATAGCGGGGTAATCAAGCGCGACAGTAGTTTGCGTATCGGT
>DALYUA010000292.1:0-4667 GCA_031993245.1 Buttiauxella sp.
GCTCAGCACGAACTTATGGCGGCAGACTTTCCACCTGCGAACGAACCCGTCATCAAAAAACTACAGCAGCCTTAAGGCTGCTTGAGAATGTTGACAAAGTTCTTGATTATTAAAAGTTGCGTTGCGGATTACTTTTAAAATTCAAGAATTATATCTACTGGTGTACCCCAAACATCCGAAAACCTTGCTTTTCGGGTGTTTGTCACCAGCCTGAGTAGCCTTAAGGCCTATATCAGAAAGCGCCTGAAGCAGTGTGCATATTCAGGCTTTTTTAGTCAGGTTACCGCTAGCCCTTAAGGCTGCTGTTCCTCGCTCCAGCCATCGCTGTCAGAAAAATCGCTGCTGCTTGGGATTCGCTTCTCTTCCGCAGCCCATTCGCCTAAATCAATAAGCTGGCAGCGCTTGCTGCAAAACGGGCGGTATGGACTGGTTTCGTTCCAGATAACGGCTTTCCCGCAGCCCGGGCAGTTAACGACAGTAGTTTCAGACATATTTTCTCCTTAACAGCACGCCAGTTCAAAATCGAGGCGTTCAGGGATAGTTCCGCGCTCGCTGTCCAGCGGCAGAAAGCGGATCGCAAAGCGGCTTTTATGGCCGGAAATTTGCGGATAGAGCTGCCAGTTCAGATCTAACTGCAGACGCAGTAAATCGGCATCATCCCCGTTATCCTGATAAAAACCATTCAGGCTGGTTTGTTTGCGGAACGGGGCTGAGTTACGAATGATATCAAGCAGCAGATCCAAAGAGCGCTTCAGCGGTTGCAGGCTTGCCAGCCAGGCGCTGACCTGTTCATCGCGCTGCGCCTGCGCCAGGTGCAGCCAGATATGCAGCGTGGGAAGATCGAAACTGCAGCAGCCTCCGGGAATGCTTAAGCGCTGACGAACGAGAGCAATTAAACGGTCTTCACGCAAAGCCTGGCCAATACGCGGTGCGGACATCAGCACGCTGCCACGCTCTTTAAGCTGACTACGCAGAGAATCAATGCGTTGCATATCCACACCGGGGACTTCAGCCCAGGTCAGCAGTTTACGTTGCTGGCGCTCAAGTTCTTTAAGAATATCCGTGCGAATTTCTCCGCGTTCAAAGACATCCAGAAGATCGCCAATATTGCGGAAAAAATGCAGCGCGCTGGAGCTTCCATCTAGCGGCAAAGAAGCCTGCAGTTGTTGGATGAGAAACTCAATACGCAGCCACGTACGCATTTTTTCATTCAGTGGGTGCTCAAAAAGGATTTGAGTGCTCATTATTCTTTGTCCTGTTGTGTGGCCTGCCTCGCCAGCTCCAGGTACCGGCGATGCAGACGATCAACATGTGCGGCTACCCTCTCGGGGGAACCGTCGTTATTAATCACATCATCAGCAACGGCCAGCCGTTCGTCACGGGTCGCTTGCGCAGCAAGGATCTGCTCCGCATGCTGTCGGCTGACACGATCGCGGCTGATGGTCCGTGCAATCTGTATTTCTGGCGAGACATCAACAACCAGAACGCGATCCGCTTTCTGTTGGAGCTGGTTTTCAACCAATAGCGGAACCACCCATAGCACGTAAGGTGAAAGAGCATTGCTGATTTCAGTTTGGGTGCGGTGATGAATCAGCGGGTGCAAAAGATTATTCAGCCACTGTTTTTCCGCAGGGGAGGAAAAGATCTTCTCACGCAATATTCGACGATTAAGCGAACCATCCGCAAGGAGGATCTCTTCGCCAAAATGTTCAGAAATCGCGTTCAGGGCCGTTTGACCGGGTTCAACAACCTGGCGGGCAATGACATCGGCATCGACGACGGTAACACCTAACCGGGAAAAGCTATTGGCGACAGTGCTTTTTCCACTGCCAATCCCGCCCGTTAATGCCACCGTATAAACCATAAGCGTCGAACCTTAAATCTCGTTTAATCAGCCAGATATATCATTTTTTGTACTGAGTTTATAAACGGAAAGAACGGAGCAGAAAAAAATAGTGTTTTCCGCCTGCATATTATTTCAGCGTTTCTCAGGTAAATTTAAACGATTGTAGCGTAAAAAAGAGTGGTTTCGCAGTCTTGCGGAGCCATTATTAGTGCGTATGATAGCGTCACTGGAGTTGGCAGTTGCACGCTTGTCATTCTTCAAGCTGCAGGTGCGTTGGCTGCATTCCCTCGCCCCAGTCACTTATCAAAATAAGCGCCTGGGGATTCATGAACTTGCCGCCTTCCTGCAGCTCGAATTATTCAGAGCTGTCGCCGATAACGTTCCCGCGTCCATCGCCATTTACCAGGAATCCGCAACATGCGTATTGAAGAAGATTTGAAGTTAGGTTTTAAAGACGTTCTTATCCGCCCGAAACGTTCCACTCTGAAAAGCCGCTCCGACGTAGAACTTGAGCGCCAGTTTACTTTCAAACATTCCGGTATTGCATGGTCTGGCGTGCCGATCATTGCGGCGAATATGGATACCGTGGGGACCTTCGGTATGGCGCAAGCGCTTGCTTCCTTTGATATCCTCACCGCGGTTCATAAGCATTACACCGTTGAACAGTGGAGCGAGTTCGTTAAATCTGCTTCTGAGAGCGTGCTGCGCCACGTGATGGTTTCAACCGGCACCTCCGAAGCTGATTTCACTAAAACAAAGCAGATTCTGGCGCTGCATCCTGGACTGAATTTCATTTGTATCGACGTGGCAAACGGCTATTCCGAACATTTCGCCCAGTTTGTCAGCAAAGCCCGCGAAACCTGGCCGGACAAAACTATCTGTGCCGGTAACGTCGTGACGGGCGAGATGTGTGAAGAGCTGATCCTCTCTGGCGCAGATATCGTTAAAGTGGGCATTGGCCCGGGTTCCGTGTGCACCACTCGCGTGAAAACCGGCGTTGGCTATCCGCAGCTTTCTGCCGTCATTGAATGTGCTGATGCAGCTCACGGGCTTGGCGGCCAGATCGTCAGCGACGGTGGTTGCACCGTACCGGGCGATGTTGCTAAAGCTTTCGGCGGCGGTGCAGACTTTGTCATGCTGGGCGGCATGCTGGCAGGCCATGAAGAAAGCGGCGGTACCCTGGTTGAAGAGAACGGCGAGAAATTTATGCTGTTCTACGGCATGAGTTCTGAATCAGCGATGACTCGCCACGTCGGCGGCGTTGCTCAGTACCGTGCAGCGGAAGGTAAAACCGTTAAGCTACCGCTGCGTGGCCCGGTTGAGAACACAGCGCGAGATATCCTCGGCGGTCTTCGTTCTGCCTGTACCTACGTGGGCGCGTCTCGCTTGAAAGAGCTGACCAAGCGCACTACCTTTATCCGCGTAGCGGAACAAGAAAACCGCGTCTTTAACAGCCTTTAAGCTATCTGTGGCGCAGCGTCCGCTGCGCCATTATCCCGCGCTCATCGCATCCCCCAACTGAAAAATCGGTAAATACATAGCAACGACCAGCGTACCGATGATTATCCCTATCGTTATCATCATGACAGGTTCAAGCGCAGCCGCGAGCGTGTCCGCCAGTTCCTGGGTGCGATTGTGATGCCAGGCTGCCAGCCTTTCCAGCATAAGGTCCAGCGTTCCTGATTCCTCGCCGATACGTATTAACTGGGAACACAAAGGTGTAAAGCAACCGGCGTTGTCTACGGCGCGCCAGAAGGGTATTCCTTGTGCAACCTGGGAGGCTAAACGGGTAAGCACCTTTTTCCACAGCAGGGGCGTTAATGTTTGTTCGACTGCCGTCAGCCCTTGCAGCAGTGGGATGCCAGCCTGCTGTGAAAGCGACAGCGTGGTATAAATTTGGCTGAGTATTTGCCCTCGCCATAGCGGGGCGACAACAGGGATGTTAAGCAAAAGCTTTTGTTCATACTCTTTCCAGTGTGGGTTGCTTTTGCGCAACGTAAGCCAGAAAACCGTAGCGATAAAGCCTGCAAGCAACCACCATCCGCCTTGCGTTATCACCCAGCCGGAAATCGCCATAACCGCAAGCGTGATGGTTGGCAATGATGCATTGAAAGAACGATAGATGGCGGCAAATTCGGGCAGCACAAACCCCATCATGCCAGCGGCGATCGCTAAAGCCACGGCCAGGATAAACAGCGGGTAACGCAGCGCTGTCATCACTTTTTTATGCAGGCGATAAAGCTGTTCTTGTTGGTCCGCCAACCTGCGGCTGCATTCATCAAGTTTGCCCGTAAGCTCCCCTGTATGAATAAGCGAGATAAAAAGCGGTGGGAAGATCCCAGGCCACTGACGAAGCGCGTCAGAAAAAGGAACGCCCTGTGAAACCTGTTGTTCAATGCGCAGAAGTAAAGCACGCCATTCCCGGTACTGATGCTGATTTGCCATAAGAGCCAGCCCATCAGCGAGGGAGATGCCGGCCTGCAGAAGAGTCGCCAACTGACGAAACAGCTGTATTTTTTGCTGGATGTGCCAGCATCCGCGACGGCTGCCGGTATGCTTACGCGCGCTGAGTAACTGTAGCTGCTGCTCAGAAAGTTGCGTTTCCACGGATGAGCGATTGTCCGCGAGCATCGAACCTTCTTTGAGTTGCCCCAGCGGATCTACAGCTTGCCAGTTCCAGACCAAAAATTTAGCCATGGGGCACTCCCAGCACGCGGTAGATCTCTTTAAGCGTTGTCAGCCCCTTTGAGACAGCCAGGCAGCCGCTTTCAAACAGCGTGACCATACCTTGCTCGCGCGCAAGCCGTTCAATCTCTGCGGT
>DALYUA010000293.1:0-336 GCA_031993245.1 Buttiauxella sp.
CGTACTGGAATGCGTGCGTACCGTGCTGGTTAACCACGTGGCCGGTAAGCCAACCCTCCTGGCCGTGGATGCCGGGCGCAAAATGTTGCCGATTGATAGCAAGCCAACTTTCGCCACGCTGGATGGCTGGGTGAATCAAATGGCGGGTGAGATCTGATGCGTGGCAAACCTAAGGGGCACACCACAATTATCAAACGCTCCTCACGCAAGCATCATGACGCGGTTCACGGTGGCGCGTGGAAGGTAGCCTTCGCCGACTTTACCCTCGCGATGATGGCGCTGTTTATGGTGCTGTGGATCATGGGATCGGTCACTGAAGAAGAGCGCAAAGAGGTG
>DALYUA010000293.1:346-4659 GCA_031993245.1 Buttiauxella sp.
GCTGCTTAACGGCGAGTCTATTTTTGACGGGAACAGCATTACTCCGGTCACTCAGCTAAACGATTCGGGCGGTCAGGTTTCTGTGGTGGCGGGCAAGCCTGTCCCAGAGCGCAGCGATAGTGCTGAGATTAAAAAAGATCTGGATGCGTTAAAACAGCTTTCTGCGACGGCGGCGAAAAGCGAAAGCCTGAAGGAGGTCAACCGTCGTTCAGATCGGGAGATTGAAGATCTGGCCCGGGTGATCATGAAAATCACTTCAGCTTACGATGCGCAGTCCAACCTGAAGATCGAGATCGTGCCGCAGGGGCTACGTATTCTGGTACAGGATGACCAGAAACGCGAAATGTTCCAGCGCAGCAGCGCGGTGCTGACACCGTTCTTCAAGCGCCTGCTGACCGAATTTGCCTCGGCGCTAAATAGCATCGACAACAAAGTTATTATCACCGGCCATACCGACGCCACGCGTTTTCGCGACCAGGAGTTATACAACAACTGGAATCTGTCCGGGGAGCGAGCCATGCAGGCGCGTAAGGCGCTGACTAAAGGCGGGCTGGATCAGAATAAGATTTTGCAGGTTAGCGGCATGGCCGATCAGATGCTGCTTGACCCGGCGCATCCGTTAAGTTCCGCCAACCGCCGAATTGAAATCATGGTGCTGACGCACTCCGCCAGCGACTCGCTTTATCAGTTCTTTGGTCAACACGGTGAAAAAGTCATTAAGCCGATTGCCGAGAAAATTACCCGGACTGCCCCGGCGAGCAGCCATTAGCGTGTAGTCCAACTTCAGGTAGCCCGTTTTGTTCGCTTTTTTTCGCCTTAAATTTGTGCCTTTTTTGCCGCCTGCACCTGCTTTTTCCCGGTGCATGGCGGGATTTTTTATTCTGCTGCTTTTGAGTTTTTCCGTTGGCGCATCACCCGTTAAGAAAAGCAAAAAGCCGGTCAAAAATCAGCAAGTTGCTACAAATACGCAGAATAAAGAAGCCCGCGAACGCATGCGCAACCGCGCAAAACTTCTCGCAAAAAATAGAGTCCGCCTGAAAGTTGTGCCGCTAACGCCTGCGCAAAAGCGACGTGAAGCGGCAGAAAAACTCGCCCAGCGTCAGCAAAATCGCCAACAACTGGTAATGCACGCCCGCTGGAGTCCCGGGAGTTTCGGCAGTTCTGACACGTTATTGCCGTTACAGGCCGAAGAGTTGATGGTCGAAATGGTTAGCCCGCGCGTCGAATCAACTCTGCACAAGGTCGTCCATCGTCTTAAGCAGCAGCTTGGTAAACCATACATCTGGGGCGGGCAAACCCCTTCGCAAGGCTTCGACTGCAGCGGTCTGATTTATTATGTCTACAACCAACTGCTGAGCCGTAAACTGCCACGCACCGCCAACGGTATGTTCCAGGATCGCGGGCTTAAGCATGTGCCTAAAGAAGCGTTACGCCGTGGAGATCTGCTATTTTTTCAGATCAAATCACGCGATAAAGCCGACCATGTTGGCGTGTATTTAGGAGAAGGGCAGTTTATTGAAGCGCCGCGAACCGGCCTGAATATTCGTATCAGCCAGTTGGATAACGATTACTGGCAGGACCATTATCTGGGAGCAAAAAGGGTTATTACGGAAGAGTCGATTTTATAATCCATCGCCACAAACGTCTGGGTGAACAGGAACTCCGCCGTTCACCCATACGCATTGTTATTGATGCGGCTAAGGCACATCCGCAACGTAAAGAGCGGGCTTAACGATGGAACTCGCCAGCCGCCTCCGGCTGAAACGCTAACGCCAGCACTTCAAGATGGCTCTGGTTGCCGTTTGGTAAGGTCCAGTCAATCGTATCCCCTACGCGCAACCCCAGCAGCGCAGCGCCGACCGGCGCCATCACGGACAGCTGGTTATCGCTGTCCGTCAGGTTGGCTGGATAAACCAGCGTGCGCACATGCTCTTCTCCGGACTTCAGATCGCGGAACTTCACGCGGCTATTCATGGTGACCACATCCGCAGGGATGTTTTCCGGGCTGCACATCTCGGCACGGTCCAGCTCTGCGTTCAGCGCCTGCGCCACCGGAAGGGTAGCGTACTGCGGCTGCTCCAGCAGACGGTCGAGACGCTCGGCATCGAGGTCGTTAATGATGATGGCAGGTCTGGACATATTTCTCTCCGTGTAAAAAACAGGCACTCATGTGCGTGGTATAGAAACCGTACAAAGAAAAACCCTCACCGTAAACGATGAGGGTCTGGTCTTTACCGATGATACTGAGCTTAACGTCTGGTTAAAAGTGACCTGAGTCACAAACACGTACCATCAGCTGATTACAGGATGATACTGCCTATCAGCGCAAACAGGAAGGCGATAGTGCCAAGCAGGGTTTCCATCACGGTCCAGGTTTTCAGCGTGGTCTTCTCATCCATCTCAAGGAATCGCCCAACCAGCCAGAAGCCGGAGTCGTTAACGTGAGACAGCACGGTGGCACCACCGGCAATGGCGATGACGATAAAGCACAGGTCGAACTGGCTGAGGCCCGCCGTCGCAGCAACCATCGGCGATACCAGCGCTGCGGTCGTTGTCAGAGCGACCGTTGCGGAACCTTGCGCTACACGCAGGGCGGTTGAGATAACAAAGGCTGCAACGATAACCGGCATACCGGTATGGGAGAGCACGCCGGCCAGCGCATCGCCAATGCCGCTTGCACGCAGAACGCCACCGAACATGCCGCCCGCACCTGTGACCAGGATAATGCCGCAGATTGGGCCAAGCGCGCCTTCGCATACCTTTTCCAGATGCTGGCGGGTATGGTTGCGGCTAAAGACCAGCAGCGCAAAGAAGACGGTGATCAGCAGTGCGATTGGCGTTTTACCCAGCATACGCAGGAAATTCACCAGCGTATTATCGGCGCTCACCCAGCCCAGCACGGTCGCGGTGTTCAGGCCGGTATCAAGGAAGATTAACACCAGCGGCATGAGCAGAATGGAAAGCACCATGCCGAACGACGGCGGCTGATGGTTAGCATCGGCTTCAATAGTGCCCAGGAAAGAAGAAGGCAGTTTGATATCAAATTTCTTACCCGCGTACTGGCCGTACAGATAGGCGCCCAGATACCAGGTCGGGATAGCAATAACCAGACCGGTAATCACCAGCAGGCCGATGTTTGCGCCCAGCAGTTCACTGGCGGCAACCGGGCCCGGATGTGGCGGTACCAGAGCATGCATAACGGCAAATGCGCCCGCAGCCGGGAAGGCGTACTTCAGGGTTGAGCCGCCAAACTGTTTTGCCACGCTGAAAATAATCGGCAGCATAACAACCAGACCGGCGTCAAAGAAGATAGGGAAACCGAACAGTAACGAAGCCACGCCCAGCGCGAACGGCGCACGGTGCGAGCCAAATTTGCCGATTAGCGTATCCGCCAGCACTTTCGCGCCGCCAGAAATTTCCAGTAAACGACCAATCATTGCCCCCAGACCCACCAGCAGCGCAACACCTGCCAGCGTGCCGCCAAAACCGGTCAGCAGCGTCGGGACAACTTTCTCAAAGGGAACGCCGGTCACGAGCGCGGTGGCAATACTGACAAGGGTTAACGCCAGGAACGCATGCACTTTAAAGCGCATGATAAGAACAAGCAGGAGCACCACTGCACAGGCTGCAATCCCTAGCAGTGTCCCCGCACCGTAATGAGCAGTTATTTCGGTCATAATAATTATCCTCGGGCCGAATTTCAGGTGAAAAGCTGTTAAGCATAATTCACTACGTTTCTGATACCGGTAACATGATATCGGTAACATTATGCGTTCGGGAACGGGGTTGACCATATTTGTTAACATTTTGCGAGCAGGGTCAAACTATCGAAATAAACCGTCCGGAATGAGATCCAGCGAATTGCTCATCGTAAATAAACCTGTCAGGCGGCAGATTTGCATTACCCTTTAGGGGCGCATCTCGCTTGCGTGCTAACCGCGGTTTTCACCTGTCCAGGAGATATCATGAGCCATTACGATAAACTTACGCTAAAAGACGGCAGCTCCCTCTATTTTAAAGACTGGGGCAAAGGGCAGCCGGTGGTTTTCAGCCACGGCTGGCCATTAACGGCCGATGCTTTTGAAGACCAGATGTTTTTCCTTGGGCAGAACGGCTTTCGGGTGATTGCCCACGACAGGCGCGGGCATGGCCGATCGTCCCAGACCTGGGAAGGAAATAACATGGATCAGTATGCTGATGATTTAGCGGAGTTAACGGCGCACCTGAATCTAAAAGATGCGGTTCATGTCGGGCACTCGACCGGTGGTGGAGAAGTGGCTCGCTACATAGGTCGCCACGGCACCAGCCGCGTG
>DALYUA010000294.1:0-4626 GCA_031993245.1 Buttiauxella sp.
CCATCAGCGGAGAGCCCTCTTCCATCCATACGGATTGATAAAGCTTTGCCACACGCGGGGAACGCAGCGGCAGAATCACGCCGCGCAGCAGCGGCCACCAGAGCAACCGTGGGGTGTCAACTACGCGCTTATCGCTCAAGAACTGGCGCAGGTAGCGTTTTACCGCCGCCGGAGTCGGTGCATCAGGCGTACCAAGGTTTGCCAGTAAAACGCCTATTTTTTCCTGACCCATTACCCCTCCTTATCAACAAAGTGCTGATAAGTGTAACGTAAAAGGCTCCCGGAAAAACCGATAACAGCGAAAGGGAGAAGTTCAGACAAAAAAATACCGGGGTATACCCCGGCATTTTTATATCGGCTTTACATCAGCCAAGGATTTTAGCCAGCTCTGCGCTGACTTCGGTCACTTTACGGGTGCCGTCGATTTTCACGTATCTGGTGTTGCCCGCTTCGGCTTCTTTGCTGTAGTAAGAGATCAGCGGAGCGGTCATCTGATGGTATTCCACCAGGCGTTTACGCACGGTTTCTTCCTGATCGTCTTTACGGGTGGTCAGCTCTTCGCCGGTCACGTCATCTTTACCTTCCACTTTTGGCGGGTTGAAGGTGACGTGATAAACACGGCCAGACGGCGCATGCACGCGACGGCCAACGATACGTTCGACGATCAGCTCGTCCGGTACAGCGAATTCCAGAACCACATCCACGCTGATGCCAGCTTCTTTCATGGCGTCAGCCTGTGGAATGGTGCGTGGGAAGCCATCAAGCAGGAAACCATTACGGCAATCTTCCTGAGTAATACGCTCTTTCACCAGCGCGATAACCAGCTCATCGGTCACCAGTTTCCCGGCATCCATGATGTCTTTGGCTTGTTTACCCAGTTCTGAACCAGATTTAACCGCGGCGCGTAACATATCACCGGTGGAGATTTGCGGAATGCCGTATTTCTCCATGATGAACTGTGCCTGAGTCCCTTTACCTGCGCCCGGAGCGCCGAGCAGAATGATACGCATTGCGTAATTCCCCATACGTTTGGATTTTGTGTACTTGGATCTGAGGCAATGACCTTATCATTAAAGGCGTATTCACCTCAAGGAAGCCAGGCGGTGAGAGCGCTGTTAGCGAAAATAAGGCAAAAAAAACCTGCCTTCCGGCAGGTTTTTAAGCATGGATAAATTATCCGTATATCAGGAGACTAATAGCTGGTTCATACGACGGATAAACTGGTTCGGATCTTCAAGCGTGCCGCGTTCCGCCAGCAACGCCTGATCGAGCAACAGCTCTACCCATTCGCCAAATTGCGCTTCATCCTGAGTATCCGCAGCGCGTTTCACCAGCCCGTGATCCGGATTCAGCTCAAAAATGTACTTCACTTCCGGCACGGCCTGGCCCGCCGCGGCAAACAGTTTTGCCATCTGGGTGCTCATGTCGTTGCTATCGGTGGTGACGATGGCTGGCGTATCGGTCAGACGATGCGTCAGACGGACTTCTTTCACGCGGTCGCCCAGCAGGGTTTTCACGCGATCCACAAAGGGCTCAAGCGCCTTTTCAGCTTCTTTCGCTTCTGCGGTTTCTTCGTCAGCCAGTTTCTCCAGGGATTCGTCGGTTTTGCTTACGGACTGGAAGGCCTTGCCGTCGAATTCGGTCAGGTAGCTCATCATCCACTCGTCGATGCGGTCGGAAAGCAGCAGCACTTCGATGCCTTTCTTACGCAGCAGTTCCAGATGCGGGCTGCTCTTCGCCGCCGCGTAGCTGTCTGCGGTGATGTAGTAAATCTTCTCCTGGCCTTCTTTCATGCGGGAGACATACTCTTCCAGCGACACGGTCTGTGCGGAGGTGTCGGTATGGGTCGTCGCAAAACGCAGCAGCTTCGCGATCGCTTCCTGGTTGGCGTTATCTTCAGCCGGGCCTTCTTTCAGCACCAGACCAAAGTTTTTCCAGAAGGTCTGGTATTTTTCGCTGTCGTCTTTCGCCAGTTTATCCAGCATCTGCAGAACGCGTTTGGTCAGCGCGCTGCGCAGGTTCTGCGTTACGCGGCTATCCTGCAGAATTTCACGGGAGACATTCAGCGGCAGATCGTTGGAATCTATCAGGCCGCGCACGAAGCGCAGATAGTTCGGCATGAACTGCTCGGCGTCGTCCATGATAAATACGCGCTGTACGTAAAGCTTCAGGCCATGTTTATGGTCGCGGTTCCACATATCCCACGGCGCCTGCGACGGGATATACAGCAGGCTGGTGTACTCCTGCTTCCCTTCCACGCGGTTGTGGCTCCAGGCCAGCGGGTCGGTGAAGTCATGGGCGATATGCTTGTAGAATTCGTTGTACTCTTCGTCCTTCACCTCAGACTTGCTGCGGGTCCAGAGCGCCTGAGCTTTGTTGATTTTTTCCCAGCCGAGAATGGTCTCGCCATCTTTCTCTTCACGGGTTTCGATTTCAACCGGCAGCGCGATGTGATCGGAATATTTACCGATGATGGAACGCACGCGCCAGTCGTCGAGGAATTCATCTTCGCCTTCGCGCAGGTGCAGCGTGATTTCTGTACCGCGATCCGCTTTGGTGATATCCGCTACGGTATATTCGCCCGCGCCTTCGGATTCCCAGAATACGCCCTCATCAGCAGAAACGCCGGCGGCGCGAGTGCGCACGGTTACTTTGTCCGCCACGATAAACGCGGAGTAGAAGCCTACGCCGAACTGGCCGATAAGCTGGCTGTCTTTCGCCTGATCGGAGCCCATGGATTCGAGGAAGGCTTTGGTGCCGGACTTAGCAATGGTGCCCAGATGGTCGATGGCTTCGTCACGCGTCATACCGATGCCGTTGTCGGCGATGGTCAGGGTGCGTTTTTCTTTATCAAAAGAGACGCGCACGCGCAGTTCGCCGTCACCCTCGTACAGATCGGCCTGGGACAGCGCGCGGAAACGCAGCTTGTCTGCCGCATCAGAGGCGTTGGAGATCAGCTCACGCAGGAAGATTTCTTTATTTGAATAGAGAGAATGGATCATCAGGTGCAGAAGCTGTTTCACTTCAGACTGGAAGCCACGAGTCTCTTGTCCTTTCATGGTCATTGATACCTCAACAAAATCAAAATACAGGGGTGATAAAAACGTTGAGGGAGTAATGGGGTTAGCGGGAGAATTTTTCAAGCGGGGAGAGGAAGAATCTCCCCGTGTTCGATTAGAAATTAATCTTGTGGCGCCTGGCCAGAGAGTGCGAAAGCGTGGTGCCGTCCACCATTTCCAGCTCGCCGCCCACGGGCACGCCGTGCGCAATACGGCTGGCATCAACGCCGTACTGCCCGCACAGTTCGGCAATATAGTTGGCCGTCGCTTCCCCTTCTACCGTCGGGTTAGTCGCCAGAATGATCTCTTTGATGGTTTCGCTGGATAAACGCTCTTCCAGACGGCCAAGCCCGATATCGTCAGGGCCGATGCCGTCCAGCGGCGAAAGATGGCCCATCAGCACAAAATAACGCCCGGAGAACTGACCGGTGGCTTCGATGGCATGAATATCTGCCGGGGTTTCCACCACGCAAATCTGGCCATTTTCCTGACGGCGCGAGTTTGAGCAGATAGCGCACACTTCCTGTTCGGTAAAGGTGCGGCAATCCGCACAGTGGCCGATTTCCGACATGGCGCGGGTCAGCGCCTGAGCGAGGCGCATGCCGCCGCTGCGATCGCGTTGCAGGAGCGCAAAAGCCATGCGCTGGGCAGACTTAGGGCCAACACCGGGCAGGCAGCGCAGGGATTCCATAAGGGCTGTAAGTAAAGGACTGGTTTGCATTACACCACCCCTTTAAATTGGGTATTTTTTCGGGTTTGCAGGCAGAGCATTCGCGGGCTTCATTTAAGTCAATCTCAAGGAGGTATAGCCTAACATTAGCGCCAACGATGGGTATAGAAAAAGATATTCCCCCCGCGCAGCCTGCACAGAGGGAATATTTTACGCGATATTCTGACCAAAACGCCCCTGGTTAAGGTCGTCAATAGCCTGATTAATTTCTTCGCGGGTGTTCATAACAAAAGGTCCGTAGCCGGCAACCGGCTCGTTGAGCGGCTCTCCGCTGAGTCCCAGCACAACAGCGTCGTTATTTGCTTCGATAGCCACGTTTTCACCTTTAGCATCCAGAACCTCCAGTTGCGCCTCACGCACCACTTCCTGGCCGTTTACCTGCGCCGTCCCTTTCAGCACGTCCAGCGCAGTGTTCCAGCCGTCCGGCAAAGTCAGGTTCGTTATGTCATGAGCGTTCAAATGCAGATCCAGAATACGCATTGGCGAGAAGGTTCTGGCCGGGCCTTTACGCCCACCATAACGCCGGCAATCACGCGAGCCGGGCCTGTATTATCGGGCGCCACCACCGGAATATCACCATCCGTAATAGACTGGTAGCCCGGCAGCCATAGCCGGAGTGGGCATTGTGCAGCTTCCTTTGCTGATGCTGAATGAGTGGGGAAACTGGTCCATCTGCTGCCGGAGTGGCGAACCCGACGAGAAATTATTCACGCAGCCTTTCCGTCCCGACGCGGGCGGCTACCGGCGATCAGGGCGCTGATAAATTTTCTTGCCGAGTGCTACGGGGAGTTTGAGGAGGAGTGATGCGGAGGATTAAGTCGGGCGGCGCTTGCGCTT
>DALYUA010000295.1:0-4575 GCA_031993245.1 Buttiauxella sp.
GTGGCGGCCATTGTGCAACTGGTTGCGGGCAGCGTGCCGGGAATGAAAGCGGGCAGCGTGCGTGTGGTGGACCAGAGCGGCAATCTGCTGTCGGAAAACTTCCAGAACGGTAACGGCAATCTGGCGGGCATTCGTCAGGGTAATGACGTCGTTCAGCGTCTGAAAGCCGACACCGAAAAGAACATTTCCGGCCTGCTGATTTCGCTGGTTGGAGCAAATAACTTCCGCATCAGCGTCGCCCCGCAGGTTGATATGAGCAGCGTGGAAGAGACGCAGGAGCGCCTCGGCAAAGATGCACGTATCAGCGATGAAACGCTCAGCCAGGAGAACACCACCAATGAAATGGCGATGGGCATCCCGGGCTCGCTGAGCAACCGTCCTGTGAATCAGCAGCCGCAGCAGGCTGCCGCTGCGGCAAATCCGAGAACCGCCAATGCCGCCACGGCAACCAGCGATCCTCGTTCGCTCTCCAGCCGTAATCAGGAACAGCGAAAATATGCCTATGACCGCGATATTCGTCACATCCGCCACCCGGGATACAAGCTGGAAAAAATGCGTGTCGCCGTGGCGCTGAACCAGTCGGCACCGGCCCTGGCAAAATTCACTCCGGAGCAGCTTGCTAATCTGAGCAAGCTGGTTGAAGACGCGGCGGGCATCGACAAAGCGCGCGGGGATTCACTCACGCTGGACATGATGGCCTTTACCCAGCCGGACACGATAGATTTCCCGGCGATGCGCTGGTGGCAAGATCCTTCTATTCATTCCTGGGGGCAAACCGGCGGTATTGGACTGCTCGCTCTGCTGACGCTGCTGTTTGGCGTGCGTCCGCTGGCGCAACGCTACAGCAATCGCCATCCGGTTACCGTCGACGGCGTGGTGGACGACCAGACGGACATGTCGCTGCTGGATAACGAGATGGAAACGACCAGTATTGAGCTGGCGGCAAACTCGTCGAAAACAACGTTTATGCACGAAGAAGCGCTGCCGCCGCAAAGTTCTGGCCTTGAGACCAAGGTGGAATTCCTGCAGGTGCTGGCACAAAAAGAAACCGAGCGTGTGGCTGAAGTATTAAAACAGTGGATTAACAGCAATGAGCGAAATAACAGCAGGCAGGACTAATAAAAGCGCCGGGTCAAATACCGGGCGTTCAAAAATAGAGCAGGCTGCTATTTTGCTGCTCAGCGTTGGCGAAGATGCCGCCGCTCGGGTAATGCAGAAGCTGACGCGTGAAGAGGTGATTCTGGTGAGTGAAACCATGGCGCGGCTGCACGGCGTCAAGGTGACCCAGGCTCGCGTGGCATTGAACAGCTTTTTCCAGGATTACCAGGAACAGAGTGGGATCAACGGGGCATCGCGTACCTATCTGCGCAGCATCCTGAAAAAAGCGCTGGGCGGAGAAATCGCCCGCAGCGTGATTAATGGCATTTATGGCGACGAAATTCGTTACCGCATGGCTCGCCTGCAATGGGTGGATATTCCTCAGCTTTCGGCCCTGATTGACCAGGAGCATCTGCAGCTACAGGCCGTCTTCCTCGCCTTCCTGCCGCCGGATGTGGCGGCAGGCGTGCTGAGCAATCTTGCCCAGGAGCGTCAGGATGAAATCGTCTATCGCATTGCGAAGCTGGATGACATTAACCGTGACGTGATTGACGAACTGGACAGGCTCGTCGATCGCGGCGTGGCGGTTCTGTCCGAACATGGTTCGAAAGTGGTGGGGATAAAACATGCCGCTAATATCGTCAACCGCATTCCGGAAAACCAACAGCTGCTGCTGGATCAGCTGCGTGAGCGCGACGAAGAGGTGGTCGAGGAGCTGAAGGATGAAATGTACGAGTTCTTTATCCTCAGCCGCCAGAATGCGAACACGCTGCAACGTCTGCTGGAAGAAATCCCACTGGATGAGTGGGCCGTGGCGCTAAAAGGCACCGAGCCGGTACTGCGTGCTGCCATCTTCAACGTGATGCCAAAGCGCCAGGTGCAACTGCTGCAAAGCACCACTTCACGTCTCGGGCCTGTGCCGGTCAGCCGTATCGAGCAGGTGCGCAAAGACATCATGGGCACGGTGCGTCAGCTGGTGGAAGAAGGCGAAATTCAGGTGCAACTTTTTGCTGAGCAGACCCTGGAGTAATCAATGTTTAAAAAAACACAGGATACTTCTCTTGATGCTCTCACCAGCCGCCGCCGCGCGGTGGTGAAGCCGCGCCTGCATAAGTTTCCGCCGTTGCGTAAAAGCTGGCAGCAAACCGCCGGGGGACTAGGCACGCACGGTGAACTGATGGATCCGGCAGCCATGCAGGAACAATTAATGCAGGGTTTCCAGGATGGCCTGAACCGTGGTTTTGCGCAGGGTATGGAAGAGGGTAAAAACGAAGGTTACCAGGAGGGCGCACGTCTGGGCTTTGAAGACGGAATGCGCAAGGGGCTTGCTGAGGGTAAACAGCAGGCGAAGCAACAATTCCTGAAGGCCGCCGAGCCGCTCGAAAGCGTGGTTGCCGAAGTACAAAGCTACCTTGCGGGTTATGAACAGCGCCGCCGTGAAGAGCTTATGCAGCTGGTGGAAAAAGTTTCACGCCAGGTGATCCGCTGTGAACTGACCCTGCAACCCACCCAGCTTCTGACGTTAGTGGAAGAGGCGGTAAACAGCCTGCCGCAGGTGCCGGAACATATTCGCGTTCATCTTAACGGCGAAGAGTTCAGGCGCATCAGCGAAGCCGAGCCGGAAAAAACCCGACAGTGGGGATTAATCGCTGACCCTGAACTGGAAGCCGGTGAATGCCGCGTGGTTACCGACACCAGCGAAATGGACATCGGCTGCCAGCATCGTCTGGATCAGTGCATCACCGTCTTAAAAGAGACTTTGCTGCCGGAAACGCACGATGAGTGATCTGGATTTCGAGCAGGCGCTGCGCTCCATAGAACACATCAATCTCGCCCGCGTGGCGGGAAGGCTGGTTCGCGTAAACGGTATTCTGCTTGAATGCGTGGGATGCCGGCTGGCGGTGGGGCAAATGTGCCAGGTCGAAAGTACAGACGGTGAAATGATGGACACGCAGGTCGTGGGATTTGACCGCGAGATAACCTATCTGATGCCTTTCAAGCATCCTTCCGGGCTGATTGCCGGGGCCCGCGTGTTCCCGGCTGAAAAGCAAGAGGGCGTGATGATTGGCGAACGGTGGCTTGGGCGCGTGGTCAACGGCCTGGGCGAACCGCTGGATAATAAAGGCAAGCTGGGTGGCGATACGTTACTGCCGCAACAGCTTCCGCAGGTTCATCCCTTAACCCGCCAGCCGGTTGAAGAGCCGCTCGATGTCGGGGTTCGCGCCATCAACGGGCTGCTGACCATTGGTAAAGGCCAGCGAGTAGGCCTGATGGCGGGCAGCGGCGTTGGAAAAAGCGTGCTGCTGGGCATGATAACTCGTTATACCCAGGCTGATGTGGTGGTGGTGGGACTGATTGGCGAACGTGGGCGCGAAGTAAAAGAGTTTATCGATAATGCCTTGCAGGCCGAAGGGCTGGCGAAATCTGTGATTGTCGCAGCTCCCGCCGATGAATCGCCGTTGATGCGCATTAAGGCCACCGAGCTGTGCCATACCATCGCCAGCTACTATCGGGACAAAGGCAAAGATTTATTGCTGCTGGTGGATTCTCTGACGCGTTATGCCATGGCGCAGCGTGAAATCGCGCTCTCTTTGGGCGAGCCTCCTGCCACCAAAGGCTATCCGCCTTCAGCCTTTGGCATGATCCCGCGGTTGTGCGAAAGCGCCGGAAACAGCGCGGGCAGCGGCACCATGACGGCGATTTACACCGTATTAGCCGAAGGGGATGACCAGCAGGATCCCATCGTTGACTGCGCCCGTGCGGTACTGGACGGCCACATTGTGCTGTCCCGCCACCTTGCCGAAGCGGGGCATTATCCGGCAATCGATATTGGCCAGTCCATCAGCCGCTGTATGTCGCAGATTACTCAGCAGGAGCACCAACGTGCTGCCCGGACGCTCAAGCAGCTGTATGCCGAATATCAAAGCATTAAGCCTTTGATTCCCCTTGGTGGCTATGTGGCGGGTGCCGACGCCACCGCCGACCGGGCAGTGAATCTTGCCCCGGCAATCACCCAGTTTTTGCAGCAGGAAGTGCACGACGTTGCACTTATCGACAAAACCGTGAATGACCTGTGCGTCTTAGCGCAGGCGGGATAACTCAACGATGAGCAAATTAATTCTTACTCTGGAGCAGCTTCACCTGCTTCGTCATCGGGCGGTAGAAGAGCTCAGCCAGCAGCTTTCTTCCCAGCGCCAGCTTTGCGGTCGGTTTGAAAAGAATATTTCCGCGCTCAGGTCGTTAGCCTGCGACGTGAGCGAGGCGGCAGGCACCAGCGCGGCGCTGTTGACCAACCACTCCGGTTACAAACGCAACCTTCAGCGAGTCATTGACTGGCAGAAGCAGGAGCAGGCTCTGGCCATGCTTGAGGCGCAAAAACTTCAGGGGGCGCTGCTCCAGGAAGCGAAGCGGGAAAAAAGTCTGGAACTGGTGCTCGACGATCGTAATTTTCAGCGTGTGATAGATGTAAATCGCCGC
>DALYUA010000296.1:0-4570 GCA_031993245.1 Buttiauxella sp.
GACTAATTGATTCTAAGGGAGAGATCTGCACACTTTCAAAAAGCTAGCCTGTTAATATTTCATAAATTTCGCTGCCAGTGACCCTGCGTCAACGCGATGTTTTCCTCAAACAATCCGAGGCAAAAAAAATGAAACCTGCATCCGTAATTATTATGGACGAGCACCCTATTGTCCGCATGTCGATAGAAGTGCTGCTACAGAAAAACAAAGCTATTAACGTAGTGCTGAAAACCGATGATGGCCGTGAAGTCATTGACTATATGCGCGCTCATCCGGTCGATCTTGTGATCCTGGATATTGAACTTCCCGGCGTCGATGGATTTACTTTACTAAAAAGAATCAAAGACCTACAAAAAGAGACGAAAATACTTTTTCTCTCTTCTAAATCTGAACGCTTCTATGCGGGACGTGCCATTCAGGCTGGCGCGAACGGTTTTGTCAGTAAGCGAAAAGAGCAGGAGGACATCTATAAGGCGGTAGAAATGCTGCTTTCGGGATACTCATTTTTTCCCTCTGATACGCTACATTTTATCAGTAACCCAAATTCACGAAAGGGTAGCGTGGATGATATGCCGCTCTCAAATCGTGAAGTGACCGTATTACGGTATCTGGCAAATGGTTTATCCAATAAAGAAATTGCACAGCAACTTTTGTTAAGCAACAAAACGATTAGTGCCCACAAGGCTAATATATTCTCCAAACTACATGTTACCTCCATCGTTGAGCTTATCGATTATGCGCGTGTGAAAGAATTATTATAAAAGCGATTTGATCACGCAAATGCAAAACCGGGCACGAAAGATCCCGGTTTTTTTACAGTTTGTTTCAGTTATATTGAGGTTCAGTAATAATTAATCATAAATGTCGCCTCCGCGTCGGCCTTGCCCGGTTGCGGGTTATCCGCCAGCGCAATGTAGTTGGCGAAAAATATTAGCGTCACGTTACCATTAGCATCTACCACTACATCCTGACTGGCCTGGCCTAACGGCAGCCGGATTTTATCTTTATCCCGCAACTCTACCGCAACCCTCGTCGCGCTGCTGGTCGTATTTAGCGCCAGCAGGCCCGGATCCCCCTGCGCGTTATTGCCTGAAAAAGTAATGGATGCTGAACCTGGCGGACAGCCGTTAAGTTTCAGAGAAAAAGGCATACTTTGCGTCGTGCTGCCTGCTGTTCGCAGCTGTTTGGTTGGCCATGCGCCGAGCTGCACCGTTTTATTGTCGCTCCCGGTTTCCACATAGCAGCTGTAATCCACCACGTTGCCACGCAGTTCGATATTAATTTCACCCAGCGGCGAATCCGCCCTGACAGGGCATGACATAAACGCGTTGAGTACGGACAAAGCCAGAAAAGCGCCGCGGTAAAATTTAGTCATAGTCCACCCGCAAGTAGCCCCGCGCCGAAAACGGCCCTTCCGCTGGCTTGTTTCCCGTCACGCTCACCGGCCACGCGCGGATATCAACCCTTGAGGAAGAGGCATCATCAAGTCGGAAACTGATTTTACTGCCCAGATTGCCAGGCGTGAGCGGCGTGCCGGTGCCGTCGGAGACGATAAACCCGAGATCGTTATTATTGGAAATCATCACGTTTCCAGAAAACTTTTCCGCTTCCAGACGCAAAGAGAGATAAGCCTGCGCATCGACGTTAGTGCACTTTATACCGATAGTCTTCGTCTGTGGCGTTACGCTCTGCGGGCGATTTCCTGCGCCAGCCTGGCTAAACAGCGCAGCACCGATATCGCCAAAATCAAACTCGACGATTTGCCCGGCGTTGATCTCGCAGGTCTGTGGCACTTCCACCTTACCGCTGTAGCTGATGGTATAAACCGGCGTGCTCAGCGGGTCGGTATTGCGCGTGGTGACATAGACCGTATACATGGTCTGTTTCGGAATAGGCACCATGTTAATAAAAGGACGTGTAACCTTAAGCCGAAAAATCAGCTTTGAGTCATTAACCGGGAAAGGCCGTCCTTTGGAAACATTCGGGTGGCTTCCCATCTGAATATAGTTGTGCGGAGGATAAAACACGCCGGCATAGCTGTCGGTAATTTTCATCCCGCCGTTAAGATAATCATTTATTTTTAGATAGTTAAAACCATCCAGCGTTTCCTGAACCGGCAAGGAGGTGACGTAGCTCCGCATGGTCGTGTTGCCGCTTGTCCCTGACGGGCATGTCGCATTAACGCCAATCCACTGTGATTTTTCTGCCAGCGTCACGGTCTGCCCGGCGTGGTTGTTCGCGCTGGTAAAAACATTCGAGAGGTCGTATGGAACATCTGTCGGCACGCCGTTGGAGTTATGACAAACCGTAGCAAACGCCGGAGCGGCACAGAGCAGTAGCACAGCCCCGGCCAGATAAATCTTCACTTTCATTGTTGGGTTCCTGAATCGCGCAACAGAACTATGAACAGCTGGCGGTTGCCATCACGACGGCCTGTTTCAGGCTTGCTTCCGGCAGCACGTAAGGTGCGAAGCACTGCGAGCCTTTGCCTTCGCCCCACTGAATAAGCAACTTTCCTGCCAGCGGCAGGCCGCTCAGGTAGATTTGCCCGTCGTCGCCCACCATGCTGGTTGCACCGCTGGTTGCTTCACGCACTACCGAACCAAACGGCACGGGACGAGCGCCACGTTTTACGGTGATAATCGCCCGCACGCCGATTCGTGCATTAAATGCGGCACGCACCAGCGCGCCCTGAGTTGGCACCACGCTGCTGACGTTATTTTCAATATCGGTGTGGTTGTCCATCGAGTTTGTGTCCAGCGCGATGCGGTTATAGCGATAGACCGTGGCGTAAGGCATCACGGCGTAACCCCGCCAGTCGGTTTTCACCCCGGTTTGGTTTTCCACGCTGACGCCGGACGCCCCCGGCGCTTTAATCAGCACGTTGGTATCGCCGAGCGGCTGGCTGAACGTGATACCATCCGCATGCCCCACCACGCCGCCGGATGCCTGCCAGTTGAATTCATGGCGATCGCGGTCATAGTTGTAGCCCAGCCCAAGCGTGCCGTAGGTTGCCTGCCAGTTGGCATTGGCGCTACCGCTGTAGCCGCTGGAACTGCTGTGGCCCTGAGTCACGCTGTAGTTCAGATTACGCCCTTCGAGCAACGTCCCGCCTACGCCGCTCTGCGCGGTATTCTTCCCGTCCGAATTTCGGCTGGCGGCAAAGGTGGCGTAGGCGCGGTCGATGGCGCTGTCTCGCGCATAGCTGCGGCCCAACAGCGTGCTGAACGGCACGGAGAGATTAAACGCCAGGATACGGTCGCTACTGGCAAGGCCAACGGATTTACTCCACGAAGCGGAAACTGAGTAGCTGATCCCACGCCAGCCGCTGGCATAACCTGCCTGATACCAGGTGTTATCTTCGTCTGTACCCCAGTAAGTTTGCTGGCTGCCGGAAACATACAGCGAGCCGTAATCCCCGAGCGACTGAGAAATGTTGACCTGAAAACGCCCGCGCTTGCTGTAGCGCAGGTTGTGATAATTCTGGACGACCGGCACCTCATCGCGGCTCTCGTTCTCTTCCCGCTTATATTCGTAGCCTTCCATGTTTTTGTAAGCCACCTCATCAAGCGTGTAGAACCCGCGCGTGGAGTAGCGGTAGCCAAGAAGCTGGAAATTGGTGCCGTAGGAACTCAGAGATTTGGCGTACAGGAAACGTAGCGACTGGCCCTGGTGCTCGCCGTCATCGGCAAGTTTGCTGCGCGCGTGGGTCAAGTCCATCGAAATAGCGCCCCACTCGCCGAGATTCTTGCCAAGCCCGAGCGCCGCAGAGGTATAGCGCTCCGCAAGCTGGGTTCCCCCGTAAAGGGTGTAACCCTCAGGCAGGCCAGCGATGAGCGTCCCCTGGGTAAAGAACGGCGTATCCTGCTGACTGTTTCCGCTGCGGAAATCCCCTGCGACCAGGTCATATTTCAGTCGCCCTTCGCGCTGCAACAGCGGCACGGTGGAATATGGCACGGTGTATTTCTGCAGGCTGCCGTCTTTTTCTTCAAGCGTGACTTCAAGGTCACCGCTCGAAGAGGTCGGATTCAAATCGCTGATGGCAAACGCGCCTGGCGATACATAGCTTTGATAGATAACGAAGCCGTTCTGGCGAATGGTGATTTTCGCGTTAGTCCGGGCGATGCCGCGCACCGTTGGCGCGTAGCCCTGCAGGCTGTCCGGATACATGTTGTCTGAGGAGTAAAGGCGCGCTCCGCGAAAACCGAGGCTGTCGAACACGTCGGTGCCGGTGTTGCTGTCGCCCATCACCAGCTCGCTTCGCAGTGGAACGATTGACCGTTGCAGGTAGGTGCTGATGTTCCTCCAGGTACTGGAGCGATAACCCTCGCCGCTGGTATAGTTCCACGCGCCGCTGTTCCGCAGCCGCCACGGCCCGTAGTTCAGGCCGCTTTGCAGGCTGAGGTAATAGCTGTCGTCGTTGGTCGAACGGTTGCCGGTAAACGAGTAGTTCACCAGCGCCGCCGGGATGCCTTCATCCCACTGTTCCGGCGGAATATAGCCGCGAGCGCTGTTAAGCAACGACGCCTGCGGCAGGCTGATATCCAGCCGCAGACTGGCAAAATCAAAT
>DALYUA010000297.1:0-4559 GCA_031993245.1 Buttiauxella sp.
AATCGCCATAACGGCTGAATCTTTTGCATCCCAGCCGCGTTTCTGCATCTCTTTATAAAGCTCCTGCCCCTGACGTTCGCCGATTTTGGTCGCCGCCATCATGACCAGCGGAACGGTTTCCATTGGTTTGCCCTTCGCGGTAACGAACTGGTCATCTACCGCAATCACTTTCATGTCATAGCTTTTCGCTTTCGCGATAATTGCCGAGCCCAGTTTTGGATCCGGGGTGCAAATCACAAAACCTTTGGCGCCGCTTGCGGCCAGGCTATCGATGGCGTTAAGCGTTTTTTCACCGTCCGGTACGGCAATTTTAATCACTTCAAAGCCAAGATCTTTCCCCGCTTTATCAGCGAATTTCCACTCTGTCTGGAACCACGGCTCTTCGGGCTGTTTTACCAGGAAACCTAATTTCATGGTCTCAGCGATAGCGGATTGTGACATAACCGCTGCGAAGCCAATGGCCGCCAGCGTTTTAGTAAATTTGTGCATGCGTACTCCAGATCGATTTTTTTATTCGTAAGGTAAGGTCGATTTAAAACAAGCTTTTAGCATCGGCGGTTTTTGCAACCTGAGCTGGCGTTAGTTTTAGCGGGAAATTAATAATCCATAGGAGAGCGAAATCACACGGCAGAATTACAGTAAAGTCGTGCATGGATTCAGCAAATTAAGCCATAAGGAGGGATGGATATGTATGATGAATTCAGCAGCGATTAGCTGAATTATCCATAAGGTCAGCCAGCGCGTCCCTGCGGTCTGGCTGTGGCTACCACAACGTATTTATTCCTTCGAGGGTTCCCGTTACCGGGTCCTTATCAGGTTGGGGAACTTTTGCGATATTTTCCACCACTTGCGCAAGCTGTCCTGGCTGGTCAAGGTATTTATCCGGCGAAAAACCGTCGGGATAGGCCCCCACGCACATGAAATCCTCTGACGCCTCGATTTGCTTGTGCCCGACGCCCGCCGGTATCAGCACGGCGTCTCCGCGAGAAATATCGACCACCGGGCCGGTTTCGCCGCCGAACTGAATCTTCGCCCTGCCCGCGAAAACGCCCAGCACCTCATGCGTATTGGAGTGAAAGTGGGTGTAGGTAAAAACGGGATAGCGCCAGCGCGGAGGCCAGCCGTTGCGGGCAAAAAGATTTTCGAAAGCCTCGGCGAGGTTTTCTTCGTCAAAGACACGATGGTAAAGCAGAAGCGGCAGCGCGCTGTTTGGCACGCCGCCGCTCGCCTGGTTCAGAGCCAGAGTTTCCAGTTCAGCCGCCATTTCTTTCTCCTCGGTAAAAGAGTAAGTATAGAAACGACTGCCCTGGTCGGGTTATTCATCCCAGGGGTAATAAATATGCTCCGCGTGATCCCGTGCGGGAGCCTCATCGCCCTCAAGACGCGCGGCAACGGTAAAGGCAAAATCAAAGACTTTCCCTAATCCTTTCCCGCTAATGAGATTACCGTCCTCAACGACATCGGTATCGACATAAACCCCGTCCGTAACCTGCTGCCAAAGATCGCCGGAGCAGACGTAGCGACGACCTTTCAGCAGACCGTTGCCGCCCAGTACGCGAGCGGCAGCGGAACAGATCGGGCAGATAAATTTACCCAGCTCGTCGTGGCGGCGCACGAATTCAATCACGTTCGCGCTTTTAGCGAGAAACACGCTGCCTTCCGGCCCGCCCGGTAAAACGACGGCTTCAAAGGTGGTGTCGAAGCTCTCGCTGAGGGTGGCATCAGCCACCACCGGGATGGCGTGATAGCTCACTACCTCACGAGTATCCACGCAAGATATCGTTTGCACATTAATGTTCAGACGACGCAAAATATCAATGGTGACAATGGCCTCCGCCTCTTCAAACCCTGGGGCCAGCAGTACGGCAACGCTTTTCATGCAGCTCTCCTTTGCTTAAAAAATTACCACCAGGGATACCAGACCTGACGTAAGCGTGCCAGCGCCTCGAGGTAGAAATAGTCACCCCAGCTACAGCACTGATCGATCCCTTTTCCGCTCGCCATATGGTAAACCGAGTGTTTGAGTAATCCTTCGGTTGGTTCGTCATCGCCCGCTAGGTAATTTTCGGTGAGCGACAACACAATACGCAGCGCCATCTCTTCATAATGCGCGCGGTGTTCATCCAGCGCCGGCAGAATTTTTACCATCTCCAGCAGGCCACAGGCCGCAATGGCCGCCGCCGAGCTGTCACGAACCGCATCGGTGCCCAGCAGCGCCAGATCCCAGTGGCAAACGTCATCTTCCGGCAGGCGGTTAATAAAGTAGTGCGCGAGGCTGCGCGACAGTTCCACCATATTTTTGTCACCGGTATACAAGTAGCTGAGCAGGAAACCGTAAATCCCCCACGCCTGCCCGCGCGACCAGCAGGACGTGTCGCTGTAGCCCTGATGCGTATTGCCAAAGCGCGGCTCGCCGGTTTTCACATCCATATAGAAAGTGTGATAAGTCGATGAATCCTCGCGAACGATATACTTCGCCGCCTGCTCCGCATGCGCGGTAGCCGCTTGCGCATAGCGCTGGTTGCCAGTTTGTTCGCTTGCCCAGTAGAGCAGCGGCAGGTTCATATTGCAGTCGATGATCATCCTGCCCTGCTGTTCCGGGTCGTTCAAATCGCCCCAGGCCTGGATAATTTTCGCCACCGGGTTAAAGCGTTCCATCAGAGTTTCTGCCGCCAGTAGCGCCGATTTCCGCGCGGCTTCGTTACCTGTTAACCGCCATGCGCTCACGCAGGAGAGCGAGTACAAAAAACCGAGATCGTGCGTCGCGGTATCAATGCGTTTTTCAATACGCTCGGCGAAAGAAGGCAGATAGCGTTCGGCTGCGCGCCGGTATTTCTCCTCTCCCGTCATCTCCCAGGCGAGCCATAGCTGACC
This sequence comes from Buttiauxella sp., assembly GCA_031993245.1. Classification (GTDB taxonomy): domain Bacteria; phylum Pseudomonadota; class Gammaproteobacteria; order Enterobacterales; family Enterobacteriaceae; genus Dryocola. Next base: position 2,875 of record DALYUA010000297.1, read on the forward strand.
TGGCCAGAAGCTGGTGGTCCACTCCACGTTTTCAGTACGCGGCCAGATTCCGTTTTCACAGGCTTCGCCAGGGAAGTTATCGCCAAAGGCGACGATATTTTTGTCGAGCTTGCGGGTGACGCGTGCCAGCGCGTCATCGAGCCTGTGGCGCAGCTGTAGCCTGTCGACCTGGTACAGCTCAATGGGACGCAGGGCTTCGGTAGCGACAATCTTGGTCATAACAACTCCTGAATTAGTGTTTGGCTGGTTCAACCGGAACGGCGTCCAGGGCCGGGGAAAAGGATCGCGACTCGTCGCGTTTCGACTGGCAACGCGAAAGCGTGAAGGCGGAAATAAGAGTAAAGAGCAGCGCACAACAGCCCATTATCAGGTAGGTATGCTCGAAACCGATTTTGTCGTACAGGTAGCCTGCCGGAGGGGCCACGACAATGGAGCCGACATAAATCATTGCCTGATAGCCAAGCAGATACATGGTGGCGTTGATTTTCTTATGGAAATGTTCGGCGATGTATTTGAAGACCGAGATCAGCAGCAGCGATATCTCGATGCCGTAAAGCGGCTTAATGATGGAGATGATCACCGGATCGGTCGTCAATCCTGACGCAATCAGGCGTGCGCCCACCACGCACCCACACAGCAGCAGTCCGCGTTTCGCGCCGTAGTGGTTAACTAACAGCGGAATAAACATCATCATTACGAACTCGGTACCGGACTGCACGGTGCTCAGGTAGCCATACCATGCGTTGCCCTGCTCTTTGGTATCAAAAAACGAAACGAAGTAGCGCGGGAACTGCTGCTCGGCGATAAACATCATCCATGCCACGCCCGCGACATACAGGCTGAACATCCAGAATTTGCGGTTTTTCAGCAGCGTCAGCACATCGGCAAAGACGATTTTGTTCGCTGAAATGACGTTGTTATTGCGCAGCTGCTCATCGCCAATTTTCAGGCTGATTAACACCAGCAGCATCAGCACGGAGGTTGTGCTGCTGACGAGGAAGTTAGCCAGCGGGGTGAAATTAAACAGCAAACCGGAAACCGAGGCGGCCATCGCCCAGCCGAGCGATCCCCACATACGAATGCGGCCAAACTCCAGCCCGTATAAACGACTGAAACGGTCGGCGTAGGATTCAGAAGCGGCAACGCCTGCATACCAGCCAAGGCTGAGATAAAGCGCCCCGATGATTATCCCGACCGTGGTGTGACTGAGCAGCAGCGGTTGATAAACGGTAACGAAGAACGGCGCCATCAGGGCCGATACGGCGCAGACGAAATAGAGCAGCCACTTGCTCATGCCAATCTTATCCATGATGTAGCCATAAACCGGTTTTAAGATAACGGCGAAGACGCCGTTAATGGCAAACACGCTGCCGATAGTAATGCTGTCCAGGCCAACCTTCTGACTAAGCCACAGAGCGTAAAGCCCAAAGCTCGATGACCAGGTAAAGAAGTAGAGAAAGATAAAACTACTCATTTTTATCTGTGCGCTACGCACGGGCGTTGAAGTCGTCATACGGAGATCTCCGGCAAGTCTGTCAGGGTCAGACATTTTTCATGTTGAGCCGTCACGAGGCGTACAACGTCATCGCGGATGATGGCCTGCGGGCAAAGCCGTGCGTTGAAGTCTGCCGGGCTCCCCGCCCAGACAGCGCTTATCAGCAGGCTTTTTCCTGTCGTCAGTTCTC
>DALYUA010000298.1:0-4548 GCA_031993245.1 Buttiauxella sp.
AGGGTTTCCACTTCCAGCGGCTTCATCGTTGCCAGCTGCGCCTGGGCAAAACGCTTCACCTGGGCAATGGCGAATTCGCTGTCTTTACGGGTCTGCGGGTCAAGGTCGGCCAGCGCAGCGTTGATTTCGTTTGCAGAAACCTCAAAATGATCCGGCACGGTCTTATCAAACTTTGCTGAGAAGTCGCGCAGCGCGGCGTCACCCTGCGCCTTTACCTGGTCAATAATGGCATTAACTTTGTCCGTCAGCGCCAGGTCAGCCTGGGTATCCTGGCCCTGCGGGCGTTTAATAAACTGCACGTCTTCTTCGTTAATCGCGGTCATGATTTATTCTCCCATTTGACCCAGTTTAATTTGCGCCAGCATTGCCAGATGGTCGTAAACCACCCATTCGTCAACGATTTTGCCATTCACGATGTGGTAATGAGACATCCCCATCACGAACAGACGCTCGCCGGTAGGCTTGCCTAACTCACCGTAACCCAGATGATGCCCTTCCATAATCCAGCGCACCGCAACTTTGGTGCCGCCTTCTTCGCAAGGATTAGAGCAGACATGCTGCGGCATCCATGCGCCATCCGGGATCATGCCGATCAGCGCCAGCGTCTGGTGGATAACCGCCGCCTGGCCGTACAACTCTTTCATCAATGGGCCGTGCCACTGCACGTTAGTGGCGTAAACGTCTTTAATTTTGCCCAGCATGCGACGGTTGTAAATTTCATGCAGCCAGCGCAGGCACTGCTCTTCGATATCGGTATGAGCGATGGAGACATCGCATTCCATTTCCGGCGGATACTGCCCCACCATGCGGCGGTTCTCCCCGATATCCGTCACCCGGAAGCCCTTATCAAACTGCTCTTTCGCCATGTTATAGGCCACGGCATCCGTATCCAGCCCAAGCTGTTTCATCATCGACATATTGTCGCTGACCACCCACTCACGATAGATTTTGTTTTCGTGAATCATGCAGTCCGCCACCGTGCGGGTGACAAAAGTACGGTTCGTGGGTTTGCCAAGGTGGCTATGCTGGGTATGACGGCCGCTTCCCGTAACCAGGTGCGACGTATAGAAACCGTCCACGTCATTGCCGTTCCAGATAACCTGGGTCGCCATGCCACGACGCTCCGGGAAGGCGATCAGGCGTTGCAGAGTATCCTGTACCACCTGCTCACGGTTATACATGGTGCCCAACGCGTTATATAAAACGCAGTTATGCGTGTAATGGGTATAAATTAAACCAACGTCACGCTCGTCCCATATTTTATGCGTGCAGCGCACAATATAATCGACAATATCGGTGTAGCAGTCATCGAATCCTCTTAATGACTGAACGCGCGGACGCTTCTCAGGAACCAGATCGATAAAATCACGGCGTTCCACCTGTAATACAGGCTCATCGCGGTTAGATTTTACGCTATTTTTTTCAGCAACTACGGGCGCTTTATTTGTCGTTTCAGTTGAAGACATATAACCTCCTGCGTTCGATTGATGTGCCGGAAAATAACCCGGCACATATTTTTCAGGGATGTATTTACCCCTCACCGGTAACTGGCGATAATGCTTTTCTTTTGTACAGGCAATAAAAACCCCTGATAAATAAATTATCGTTATCAGATGTTTTATTTTATCAGGGGGAGTATTCCCCCTGTTATTAATTAAAAATCTGTGACCAGATAGCTAATTCATCGATACCAAGGTATTCGCGAATAATTAAACCATCGCGTAATTCAAGTTGGCTAATGCCGGTAATTGAAACAGGACGACGCGTTGGCGCGCCAAATTTACCGTAGCCGTCATGCCAGGTTAAAAGCGACCAGCGTAATGAAAGCCGGACGGGTTCATTGGCATCACGACGGACAACCAGATGATGCAACTGCGTCTCGCAGTCGGCAAACGATGCCCGGTAGCCTGACAGGAACGCACCAATATCCTGCTCGCCTGTACGCAGCACGTGTGCTGGCCCGTGCAAAGTCGCGGCCGGATGATAAAGCCCCGGCACCACGCCGCTGTTGCCGCCCGCCCACATTGAGAGATAGCGCTCCATTAACCCGGCCAGCGGCCCATCGACGTCATCGCCTTCCGGGCCGCCTGCCCAGCGGGCATCGAGCTCTTCCGCCGGGGTATTTTCCAGGCCGATTTCCTGACGCGCATTCGCCAACTGCTGTGCAAAATCGCGCACGTTAAACCCTATCTGGGAAACAATGGCGGCGCGATCCTGTAAAAGCCATTCCTGACGCACGGCGCCATCGGCACAAACGCGATCTGCCCAGGTACGCACCCAGACGGCTTTGCCGCTCGGCTTACCGAAAAATCCTTCGCCCTGGTGCTGGATGCAGGCCAGCGTGCGCTGGGCGGCGTAGTACTCAAATGCTGGCGTATGGCTACATAAAATATCTTCGGTCAGCACGGTACGCTGGGGGAAGCTGTGCATGGCCTCAAGCGTCAGCCGCATAAACTGAGAAAGATCGTTAAGCTGCTTTTCCGGCGTGTGGAAAACCACCGGCGTGGCGTAGAAGTCCGCCAGTTGGCCGATGTCTTTCTGCTCCCACACCACGTGCGTCAGCGTTAAAATAAATTGCTGTATTGAATCAAACTGAGGGCTAAAGCCCGGCAACCTGGTCATTCAACCTCCTGCGGCTGGAACAGAGACAATCCGTCTTTTTCGACCACGCCAGTATGCGGACGCCGGGCCGAATGGCGCACCACCAGAGCACCCGGAACCACCACCTGCTCCGGCTCGATATTTTCACTTTCAATCTGTTTCATCAGCAGCGCTATCGTCGCGCTCACCATTTCGGCCACCGGCTGTGACGCGGAAGTCAGCGCATAGGAAGGCCAGCCGGATGGCCCGGTATCGTCATAACCAATGACCGACACATCTTCAGGGATGCGCAGACCAAACTCATAGCGGGCGACATCCATCACCGTCAGCGCCATATGATCGTTTGCGGCAAAAATAGCGTCCGGGGGCTGCGGTGAGGAAAAGAGCTTACAGGCCGCACGCGCGGTTATTTTTGCATCGTAATCCCCCTGCACTACCTGTATATCCTCAATACCTTTTTCCCTGAGAAAGTTAACAAAACCGTTTTGCCGCGCCTGGTTAACCGACGAGTCCGTCAGCCCGGCAACGTAGGCGAAACGCTTATGCTCACCGGCCAGCAAAAACGCGGCAATCTGGCGGGCTGCCGCTTCGTTATCCGTGTTCACGCTCGACGCCACGCCGTTCTCTTCACTGCGGTTAAACAGCACGACCGGGATACCAGCGGCCAGGCACTCCTCAGAAAGCTCGATGGATAACGACACCGAAGCCAGCACTATGCCATCGACCCGATACTGCATGATCTGGTCGAAAATTCTGTCCACGTTGCCGTCGCGATCGCCGACAAACAGCAGCAGGTGATAGTTAAGCTCATCCAGCTTCTGCGCCAGCGCTTCCAGCACCTGCGGATAAAACTGGTTGTCGAAATAGGACATCACGACGCCAACAATTCGCGAGCGTGCGGTATTCAGCGAACGGGCAATGGCATTAGGCCGATAGCCCAGCTCACGCGCCGCCTTCAGCACTTTTTCACGCGTGGCGGGCGAAATGCTGGCCCCCGGCGTGAAGGTACGCGATACCGCAGATTGTGACACTCCCGCGATTTGCGCCACCTGCTGTGACGTTACGGGTCCAAAAGTCTTACGTTTCATTGTCGCTATTCCTTATCAACATTCCCGTCATGACGCTTATGAAATAAAAACAGTAGCTTGCATCAGTTTAACGGACCGCGAGGGGAATACCAGTCTGGCTATTTTCAGCCCCGCAGGAATGTCTGTTTTTTATACTTACACCATCTTTGCATGCGTATGCAACAGCCAAAATTATTTTTTTCACATTTACAATCCATCCCTTTACAAAATTGAAACCTTTTCGTAACTTCAATCGTTGAATACGTATGCATAGAAAACAAAATACACCGTCAGTTTTACCGGTGAGCGTGGGTTAAATCCGCGAATCAACCCGGTTAATGCCGTACTTGATTGGTAATAACCCATTAATTTTTAAGAGGTTCATCACCATGTTTCGTGCCCTGTTTGGTCGTGCTGAAGTCAGGCTGTTTTTTACTATCAGCGTGCTGTTTTTTATCTGTATCCACAGTATCGATGCCTTCCTCGCCCCGATGCTGATTAGCGAAGGGATGCAGCCAGAAGTGGTAGGTATGATCATGGGCGCCAGCGGTCTTGCCACCCTGTTTGTACGCTTTCCCATCGGCATTCTTTCGGACGTTGTGAAGAGCCGTAAGATATTTATCCAGTTAAGTTTGCTGCTGCCGCTGGTGACATGGCCCATCGCTTATCTGGAGCCTAACGCCGCCACGCTGTATCTGGCCAAAGCCGCAGATGGATTCACTGCCGCAACCTGGGTGCTGTATAACATCTTGTTTATCCGCTATTTCGATCGCAAAGACGCCCCTGCGGCGGTCGCCCTGCTTGCGCTTGCCGGGCCGCTGGGGGTCTTCCTGGGCAACTGTATCGGCGGTTTGCTGATCCACTTTTTCGACAAGAGTAT